>JAISTJ010000025.1 GCA_031272655.1 Tannerella sp. | reverse complement strand
ATATATATATATATATATTTCAGGTTATTATGTAGTTTTGATGTTTTTCTTGCTCGCAAAAACACCATAACTCTGTCAGAATATCTCTGACCATGTTTTCGATTAGGCGTTTCTGTTTGATTTCAGCGAGTTCAGTCTTTGTGTATGTTTTTGAGGCATTTAGTTTTTGAGGATTGTTTTGTCTATTATTACTTTGTACTTCGTCATCAAGGAATTGTGTTTGTCGGTTATAATTACCATCGGTACGATCATGTGTCGCCATATATGATTTGTTTGTCATATTTTGCCCGTATTCCGCTCCTCTAACATAGAGAGTATCTGTTATAATTTCGTAAGCGAAATACCAGGGAACAACATCTGAACGAACAACTTTATAATTATACCTTTCCCATTTCCATATAGTTTCATCCGTCTCTAACATTTGTTCTATATTATACAACTCGTCATGGACTTTATCTATACATTGGTCAGCAAAATCAGTATCACTTTTCTGACTCATTGCGGCATTGTAATAAAATTCCGCTATTCTCGTATTTACTTCTTCATCAATTATTATATTCATTTTGAGATAGTAATTCCCTTGCTTTATTTATCATTTCATGACAAAGTCTTCGAGACTCTTCAATGGTCATACCATTTTTATGGTTTTTTTCAGTCAAAATAATTCTTGCCCTACCATTCTCAACAATCACTTTGTTTTCCGTTATCGTTTTCTTTTTCATAAAAATTTGTTTAGAATTTCATATATAAATAGTCTCTCATTTGTAAATTTACCAATTTCATCTCAAGCCGCCAAGCAGTGGTTATAAATCCGATGTTCAAAATCCGACCTGTACATTACGCTAATGTCAAGCAACCTGTCGAAGATTACGCCACGAAAGTAGCGACGGTTAAACTTGTAGCAGAACTCATTAAGATACGCCTGTAAAAATTCCCTCTTAACGCCGTGATACGTATCCAAAAGCAAAGCCTTGGCGTTGCTAATGGTTGTATGAACCCATGGTAGCATCTTCTCAATATCCTTTGGTTCTATGACCTGCGATTTATGTACCTTGAACATTTTCTTGAAATGCGTGTGCGAACTTGAAGCATCCGTTACGACAGTGCTTTCCAACTCAATGTTGAACCCCGCAACATAGTCAATCGTGTCAGATTTCAGGTTTTCAACAACTTTCATCTTGATGTACCTGACCGCTGTCTGTTTCTGTCCTTTCTTCGGTACAAGCGGTTCTTTTGTTTCCGCCATAACAACAACTTTCGACTTTTTCTGACTTCCTACACCCGCTTTCAGTTTTTCGTCCTTCTCATCCTCCGCTGTTTCGGTAGAGAAAAATCCCTCGTCAAGTTCAACGTTGCCGCCGAGCGTGTACATTCCGTCGCGCTTGCCCATCACCGAGCGCAACTTATGCAGCATCTCCCAAACAGGCTGGTAACGCCTGCGACCGAGTTGATATTGCAACTCTGCCGCGCTGATTGTATGTTTGGTTGCTGTCAAGAGGTGCATTGCAATAAACCAGTCGCGGAAAGGCAATTTTGAGGAGTGCATCACTGTACCCACCCGCAGACCTTGCCTGTGTCCGCATTTGGCACATTGAAACTCGCTTCTGCAAGTCTTCCAATAGTGGTGTCTGCAACCGCATTTCGGGCAGACAACGCCCTGTTTTTCGCGCTGTTCGCGGAACTTTGCTTTACAGGTTTCCTCGTCGGGGAATGTCGTCGTAAAATCTAACAGTTTCATATCTTCGCGTACTTTAATATATTACGTGCGCCAAAGATACGAAAAAAATTTCAGACAAGAATTTCACCGGATGCAATGTTTATGAGGCAATTTTGGTTTTTACCTGTTTATCAAACACTTAATTCCTGAAAAGTATTTTGGGGTGGTTATTGCGGATAATCATTTAAAAAATTCCTGTTTTAGCCATAAAAAATTATTAAGTTTGACACCGCAAAGGTACGGGCAAAAAAAACGCCGCACAATCCCGATTAATAAGGATTTTTGCGACGTTTAGTAACTATAAATAGGGATAGAGCCTGCGAAAACAGGAAATAATGCCTGAACCTTGATATTGTGACCACGCACAATACAAGTGTTAATAAGATTGAAAAGATTCTCAAGATGGAGATTGCGGGTCAAGCCCGCAATGACGGTTCAGTGAAAATCGCGGTAATCATTCAAAGTGATACGTCCCCGAACCAAGCTCTATCAGCACGAAGCCGCCTTCTTCGCTAACGGTATGGATGCCTGCTGCGGTTGCCGCGTCGGGCTTAATTCCGAAGCGGGCGGGCAGCTTGAGAGTAGCAGTAGTGTTGGCAGGGATAGCGACGTCCCAGACTAACTTGTTGCCGTCGCGCTTCCATGAGCTGCTAATTATGCCGTAAGGCGAGTTGTACGAGGCTTTGACGTAGCCTAACTTCTCCGGAAACACCGGTTCCATCCAAATCTTGTGAAAGCCGACGTCTGTGGGGTCGTTCTTTATACCGGCGAGGTTTTCGTAGTACCAAATCAGCAGGTCTCCAAGAAGCATGACGTGGTTGCGGGAGTTCATTGCCGGGTCGGCAGTGTCGCCGTTCCACAGTTCCCAGATGGTTGTCGCGCCTTTCTCAATCATGTAGCCCCACGACGGATAGTCGGTGTTGGTAACTATCCGATATGCGAGTTCAAGGTTGCCATACTCAGTAAGACCGCGCATAAGATGTTGAATACCAAGCACTCCGGCGCTAACGTGTCCTTTACAGTCGGTAAGCGTCTTCTCTACTATGTTGGCGAAAACTTTTTGTTCGTAACCTGCGGGAACAAGTCCGAGACGAAGCGATAAGATGTTAGCTGTTACGGTGTTATTATCGTATTGAGCCGTTTCATAGTTAAAATATTTCTTGTTGTAAGCCTCGCGTATTTGTTCTGCAAGCGTGGCATATTCGGCGACGTCGGCATCTGCGCCGTTAAGACGGGCAAACTTCTGCATCAAGCCGAGTATGCTGTAATAGACCGTTGTGCTAAGCACTTCGGCGCCTGTCTTGCGCGACGGGTCGTTGGAGTGAATCAGTTCGGGCGATTCAGGCGGCATGCACCAGTCGCCGTAGGTATCCTTGGTCATGATATAGTCTTTCATCGTAACTTCGGCGATGTGAGCGCACCATTTCTTCATTGATTTGTAATGTTTCAGAATTGGTTCCAAATCACCGTATTGCGTATAAAGCATATCCGCTATGTAGAAATAAGCTGAAGGCCAGGTTACATCGTCGTTGAAAATCGTCCAGTAACGTGGCGAAACGACTGAGATGCTACCTGCCTCGTTCATTGATTCTTCGATGTCGGTAAGCCACTTGCGGTAGAGCAGGACATTATTGAGAAGGAAACTCTCGCCGAAAGCGCCTGTAGCGCGGTCGCCGAGCCAGCCCAAACGCTCGTCGCGCTGCGGGCAGTCGGTAGGCATACCGCGATAGTTGCCGATGATACCCCAATAGGCGTTTTTGAACAGCTTGTTAATCAGCGGTTCGGAACACTCGAAAGAGCCAAGGTCATCCATCTTGTCGTAAATCACTTTGCCTGTGAAGTCATCCACCGAAGGCGCAGCTGTAACGCCGGTAATTTCTGCAAAGCGGAAGCCGTGATAGGTGAATGTCTGTTCGTAGGTGAACTGTCCGTCGGCGGCGGGCGTGTAAAGGTCTGTAACCTGAGCGCCACGAAGGTTGGCAACATAGAGTTGGCTTTTGTCGTCATCTTGCAGCACTTCGGCAAAACGCAGCTTCACCTCCGAGCCTTTCTTGCCGCTAAGCCTTACTTTCAGCCATCCGACCATGTTCTGCCCCATATCCACGATATAACGTCCGTCGTTGGTCTTTGTTACCGACAGCGGTTTTATCTCTTTCATCACTTTCAGGCTTGGCGATAATTGTGCCGTCAGTTTACCTTTTGGTGCGTCCATAAGGTCTGCCTTTTGCCATGCATTGTCGTCATAGCCGCTTTCCGTCCACTTGCCGAGCGCGAGGTTGGCGTCATAAGTTTCGCCGTCAAATTCGCTGTTAGCTGTTATCGGACCGTTCTGCGTAGCTTTCCACGAGGCGTCGGTAGTTATCGTTTCCTGCTTACCGTCAGGGTATTCGATTACGAGGCGGGCTATAAGTCGGGGGAAGCCAAAGTCGAGCATTCCGCGCGGGCGCATAGTCAGGAAGCGTCCGTTGCCGAGAGCCACGCCCAGCGCGTTGTCGCCTTTCTTAACGAGCGAAGTAACGTTGTACGAGAGGTACGGCACAGATACATCGTAGAGCGTGGGTAGCGGTCCGAACACGTCGTCGCCTGTCTGTTTACCGTTGAGATAGCAAACCGATGAGCCTACGCCGCTGACGTACAGCATCGCTCGCGTCGGCTTAGCCGAAATCTTAAATTCTTTGCGCAGATAGCGGGCAGGCAACTTAGTACGGTTATTTTCGGTAGAATAGCGGCTGTCGTCTTTCAGTCCTATCCACTTGGCGCCATCCCAATCGGCATCTTTAAGCAGCGCCATAGACCAACGCTGAACAGGGCTTGTGGCAGTGGCGCCATTGTTAGTCCAGACGGTAACGCGCCAGAAGTACTCTTTGCCGGAAGCGAGCGGTTTGCCGCTGTAAGCCACGAGAACCGACTTGCCCGAAGCCACTTTTGAGGTGTTCCAGACAAGGTTAGCGCCCGCTTTGAGGTCTTTCTCCGAAGAGGCGACCTCGATTTGATACGCCGTTTGAACAACGTCATTATCAGCGCTTTGAATCTTCCACGAGAAGCGTGGCGTTTCAGTACCTATCCCTTCGGGGTTGGTCTGCATCTCGGTCTG
>JAISTJ010000082.1 GCA_031272655.1 Tannerella sp. | reverse complement strand
CTCAATACGGTCAGGCACAGTCATCCGTGCGCCTGCCATATCTACTATCTCACGCGCCCGGCAGACCATGCCTGCCAACATTAACACTCCTGCAAACAAGACTTTCATCGTTATCTTTTTACAAGTATAACGTCAAAAACCGTGCCAAAACTAAAAACACCTAAATATCAGCAAAGTAGCAAAAATGCCCTCATTTCATTTTCTACATTTTTGTAGAATTTTTACCCCATTTTCTACATTTTTGTAGAATTTTGTTCTTTACCATGCTGTTACTTTTCTTACCGTGTCGCCTGCTTTCACAATGTAGAGACCGCGCGGAAGGGGGATGACTGTTTCGCCTTGCTGCAACGGGCTGATGATGACGAGGGTGCCGGTAAGGGTGTAAACCCGTATGGCTGGCGGGGTAGAGGCGTGCAGTTGCGTGTCTCTGCAGAACATTAGCGTAGTGCAACGCCCTGCGGATATGGCCGCCGATGGCCTAAATGAGGGCTGAAAGCCCTTAATCTACGGGATTGCTTCGTTCCTCGCAATGACGGGACTTTGTCCCGTCGGAAGCCGTCGAATCCTGCATCAAAGCCTTGTAGCCTGCAAACGCCGAAGCCGACTGTGCGATATGTTCAACCAACCCTGCTTCCGACAGCATCCCTTCATCAACCAACAGACTGTCTTCGGATACGGTAACGCCTGTATCAGCCTCTGTATCAGTGGCTTCATAAAACGCATCTATCATCAACATCGGCTCGCGTTGCGGGATGAGGCGTTTAATCTCTTCGCCTGTCGCTATCGCCTGCTTCATTTCGATTGCATGCGGTCATAAATAAAATCATACAAAGCGCCGAAAGTTTGTACCGATGCGGCCTCCGTACCTTTGACGCTGACGCCGAAAGCGCTCTCTATCAGCGCCACCATATCAACGAGGCTCAAACTGTCGAGCATTAACGTACTTTTGATGTTTGCATCAGGCGTAATTGCCTCTGCTTCAACCTCAAACTCTTCAGCCAACAGTGTGTTCAACCTCAATGCCAATTCATTTTTATCCATTCTTTTTTGCTTAAAATGAACGACAAAAATAATAATTTTTTTTTATAGTTTTTATTTTGTTGTGCAATAACAAAAAACTTTTTAGTACTTTTGTACCCGAAAACAGAATAATTAGAAACGATGAAAGTATTTCTGCAATCTATTTTTGGCCAGATAATATTCAGTTCATATATTATGTGGCGTGGTTATCAGGCTCTTCCGCCGAAGAAAAGCCTCAGGATACCGTTCGTCTTAGCGCTTGTCCTCGAAATCCTCATCTTCTTTATAGGTTTTATCTTCCATAACTACCTGCCCGATGTGATTTTTGTGCCTTTGATGCTGTTTTGCAACACTTGGTATGTCGCTTCAATGTACATCACTTTCGCGCTCCTTTTTCTGGCGCTTCTTCACCTGCTCAACAAACGCTGGGCGTGGTATCCGATGATGGTAAACCTCTATTGGGGGCGCACGAAGGTGTTCCTTTTCATCTTCATAACGCTCGGCATCGTGGCGCTGATGATTTTCGGATACAGGAATGTGCGGTATCCCACTGTGCAACATGTTTATATCACCGTTCCGAAAGAGGCTAAAGGGCGTGATAGTCTGACGGTTGTGCTGACGGCCGACTGGCATATAGGCGAAATGATACGAAAAAAACAGGTAAGGCAAGTCGTCGAACTGTGTAATGCGCAAAACCCCGATATGACGGTAATTGTCGGAGACATAATAGATTACGAGACACGTTTTGCCGAAAAGCAGCATACGGAGGACGAACTGAAGAAGCTGAAAGCGCCGCTTGGTGTGTATATGTCGCTCGGCAACCACGAGTACCGCGCCAACCGCTTCGCCAAACTGCGATGGATAGAAAAAACGGGCGCCAAACTGCTGATTGACTCGGTTATTTTAGCTCCGGATTCGTCATTCTATCTGATAGGGCGCGACGACTATATCAATCACAGGAACCGCGCTCCGCTGTCCGCACTGATGAACGGTTTGGACTCTCTGAAACCGGTTATAGTGCTTGACCATCAGCCTAATCGTCTGAACGAACTTGCCATGAATCATGTGGACATAGGTCTGCATGGGCATACCCACAACGGGCAGTTATGGCCGCAGTCGCTGTTATTGCACCTCGTTTACGAGTGCCCATACGGCTATTACCGCAAGGGCGACACGCAATTTTTCATTACTTCGGGTGTCGGTTGCGCCGGCCCGCCGTATCGCATAGGCACTCATTCCGAGATAGTTGTGCTTCATATTATTTTCGATAAATCTCTAAAACGCTGATTATGAATAGATTAATGATTGTTATAGCTATTGCTGCCCTGTCGGCAACATCGTTAAAGGCTCAGTACGATGATTTGTACACTTTTGAGCAGGGCAACAGTTTGATAGGCGTCAATGTGGGCGTCAATACGGGCATCGGTCCGCTTTCCAAAGACAATGCTACGGCTGTTTCGGTGTTCTACGAATACTGCCTGACGAAGCTTTTCGTTGATGAATGTACCCTTGGCGGCGGGTTTTTCGGTGGGTATTACAAAGATAGTTTCGGAGCCGAAGTTGAGAAGATTTATATCGCGGGATTGCGTTTAAATGTTCATTATCAGTTTGTTGACCGGTTAGACACGTATGCAGGCGTTGACCCTAATTATCACATCACCACATATAAGATTGACCACGACAAATCCCGTTTTGCCCTGTACGCCCATGTCGGTGGTCGCTACTATCTGACCAACTGGCTCGGCGTCTTCGCCGAAGCAAGCACCGGCTTCAACAACTTCAGCGGCGGCATCTCCGTCAAGTTCTGAAGATTCCTTGTATTTATAAAAAACTGACGGCCTACTCTTTCTATACTAAGAGCAGGCCGTCAGACCTTTTAACACAAAGAATTGGTTTTATGTTATCTATGGAGATTCGGGTTTAACATGGCATCATCTGCCGGATAGGGCGCCCAAAGGCGGCTATCGCTCCATGTGCCTGTTACGGGGACCAATTCATGGCGGTAAACAGGAACTCCATCAACTACTGCTACTTCGATAGGCTCGTTTCTGACGCGATATTCAAAATGCTCTTTACAGCGATACATACGGAACATATCGTGGTAGCGCGGTGCGAGACTGCCCCACATGTAACCTCCTATTTCCCATCCATGCTCGTTGTATGCAGCTTCGGCAAGAGCTGTCGGGTCGGTTATGCCGGAATAAATGTTAGTCTCGGCGCCGTCAGCTCGGTTGCGTACAGCATTGAGGCATTTGATAGCCAGATCATTAACCTGCCCCGAACGTCCTACTGCTTCAGCATACCAGCAGAACACTTCAGAGAGACGGATTGTTTTGTGGGATTTCTCGCCTGTCATCGGGCTGCGTTGTGCGCTGATGCTGAGATGCCAGTCAAATTCAGCGTCTTCAGCTTCGCAAGCTGCTAAATACCACGGGTTACAAACTGCACGGTGACCGTCCTGATCATATTTCGGGTCATACCACCATGGAACAAGTCCGTAGGCTTGTGTCAGGGTCGAATCCGGGAACGTAGCTTTTTTACGCGGTCCGTCAGGGAAGTTTTTCCAGAAAAGAATTTCAGCGCCCGAGTCATTCCAACCGCCACCCTGGTAATCTTCTATCATGTCGCAATAGGTGGACATCGCCTCTTCAAGGTCGTCCTTGTAGTAAGTAGCGAGAAGCACTTCGGGGTTTTGGAAATTGTATTCACGGGAATGAATTTTCCAGTATTCATCAAGCAGTTTGTAGTAATACCTGCCATTGCCGATACCAGGTTCCGAACAGCCGTCAACAACTTCTTTAGCTTTGGCGGCGGCCTGAGCGTAATACTCGGTCTTGTTGTAAGGCCAGCCTGCATAGCACATATATACATACGCCAGAGTAGCTGTTGCAGCTCCTTTGGAAACGTTTATATTCATGCCGTTCATGGACCATGGTGTGCCTGTCCATTGCTCCGGAAGGTCTGCTTCGGCTTTTAGCAAATCGCTGATTACCTGCGACATAATTTCTTCCTTGGAAGCGAGGGGTTCTTCATAATTCATCTCGTCGGTTAAAACGAGAGGAACTTCGCCCCAGCAAAACAGGAACTGGAAGTAAGCAAATCCGCGCCAGTAGTGAGCCTGAGCTATAGAAGTCTTTACGCGATCGTCTATACGGGCGTCAATGCCGTTAAGTTTGCCTGCATTATTAATAATGTAGTTGGCAGCCTTAATAATCTTATAGGTCAAACTCCAAAAGTTTCTGAGGCGCGAGGCTCCGGCAGAGACATTATAGCAGTCGAATCCGCGGAAATCTTCCTTGTTACTGGCAGGATGGGTAGAAAGATCATCTCCTGCCCACATGTGTACTTGTCCTTCATTTCTTGCCTGACGTCCTGCTATCTGTTTGTTGAATGCAGCCAAGGCAAGGTCTAAATCGCTTTCGGTACTAAAGAATGTGCTCTGCGCTAACTGGCCTTTCGGATCTTCATACAGAAAATCTTCGCATGAACATAATGGCATAAGAACTATTGCCGCTATAATACTTTTAAATATTGTTTTCATATATCTTATATATTTAAATGTTAAACAATTAGAATGATACTTTCAAGCCTAAAGTATAACTGCGGGGGTTCGGATAAGCTCCCCAGTCAATACCGGAATTGGTAGTAGTGTCATATCCTTTTTTAAGGGCTTCAGGGTCATAACCTGTATATTTGGTTATGCAAAACAGGTTTTGTGCGCTAAAAGTAAGCTTGATGTCTCCAAAACGGAAAAATTTACGCGGTACGGTGTAGCCGATACTGACGTTTTTCAGTTTTATGAAAGAAGCATCTTCGAGGAACTGGGTAGAGTTACCGTATATCTTACCGGAACCTTTGAGGCTCTGGTATTTGGCGTCCGCCTTGTTGGCGACATTGTCCCAGTTATTCTCCCATGCGTCGCGGAGGTTGATAAACATTGACGAACCGACAATAGAACTCATCATAAATGTGTTGAAGTTCAAACGGTCGTGTCCGAAAGCTCCGTTGAAGAAGATGTTAAAATCAAAATCCTTGTATCTCAGGGTGTTGTTCCATCCGAGTGTCCAAGCCGGATCTGGCTGACCTGTAGTGATATTGTTGGCAGGGTCGGGATCTGTGGTCTGTTCTCTTTTGCCGGTTTCCCGATCTGTTTCCCAGTAAACGTTAACGCCTGTTTCAGGATCAATATGCGACCATTCATAAACATAGAACGAGTTTATAGGATAGCCTACACGGTTGATGTTGGAGTTTGTAGCCGAACCGGATAGGTTGCCTCCAAGAATGAAGTCCTCGCCTGCAAGGTCAAGAACTTTGTTCTTAACGTATGTGGCTGTCAGGGTGCTTTCCCATCCGAAATCTTGGTTGTCAACAGGGATAACGTCAAGCATCAAGTCGAAACCGGTGTTCTTAACACGACCTTGATTTACCCAGAATGAGCCTCCGCCCATATAGTACGGTATCATCTTCTTGTTAAGCAGGTCTTTCGTATCCTTAACATAGAAGTCTAAGCCTATATTCAAACGATTTTTGAGCATGCCTATATCAAAACCGAGATCATACTGGTTAGTCTTTTCCCACGTAATGTCCGGGGTCGGGATTGTAGCCGCCCAATAACCGGTATAACGGGTTGATGTGCCGTAATAATAATTCGAGTTTGTCAACATTCCAAGCGTTTCATACGAGCCAATACCCTGATTACCAATCTGTCCTATGTTTCCATAGATTTTGAGGCGCTGGAACAGTGTCTGGTCTTTCATGAAATCTTCGTTTGCCAACTGCCAGCCTACGCCAACGGTCGGGAAGTAGCCCCATTTGTTGTCGCCTTGGAAATGGGAGCTGCCGTCAGCACGGATAGAAGCAGAAAGGAAGTACTTGCTCTGATAGTTGTACTGGATACGACCGATAGCGGAAGCCATAGAGCTTTCGGAATATCCGTTTGATTCGCTCTTATTTGCCGCAAGCCCTATATTCCAATAACCAACTGTTTCGGTCAGCAGGTTGGATCCGGATATACTCATGCTGCTTGAATACCCTGAAGTAAGCTCCCAAATAGCATTGACGTCAATATAATGGTCGCCGAACTGTTTCTTGTACTCCAAGTTGTTGGTGTTCTGCCAGGACAACGAATTTGAGGTGCTGTTACTCATCGAACTGTTAGCGCTTGGTGAACGCATTGCGGTATTGAAACCGTAGCCGAGATAGTTGCCGTAATTCAAAGCGCCTGTTATGGATAGGGAAAGGCCGTCTATGATATCGAAACGTCCTGTTACATAGCCATTTACATTGTTATTGTAACCAACGCTTGAGCCGTCTGCAAGGGCTGCATACGGGTTGTCGTCAATACTGTTGAACGGGTCGCGATTGTAACGCCCTGTTTCGGGATCCCTTAACAACATGGTTGGAGAGAAAAGCACTGCAGTTTCAAAGATAGCATCATTCCTGCCGGACTGTGTGCGTTGCAGACGAATATCCGTTGTCAAATGGAACCACTTCGTGATTTTATTGTCAAGATTGGCGCGTACAAGATATCTTTTGAAAGACGAGAACACGTTAAGACCCGTCTGGTCAAGTATTTCCGAAGAAATAAAATACTTGCTCGTCTCGCTGCCGCCTTGAACCGTAAGGAAGTAGTCTTGTGTATGGCCTGTCTGAGTAATCAGATCCTGCCAGTCAATACCAAGTTCGCCTGATTTGTACTTGGCCATGTCAGCTTCGCTGATGGTTCCTGAGCCTTTTACGGCATTCAACGCCTGAGCATACTCGTAAGCATTGAGGAGGTCAAGATACTTAGGCATAGTGGATATCCCCTGTTCTGTCTGGAAAGATACGGTTGGCTTGCCGGCTTTTCCTTTCTTTGTAGTGATAAGCACAACTCCATTAGCGCCCCTTGAACCGTAGATAGCAGTCGAGGAAGCGTCTTTCAGAACCTCTACGGATTCAACATCCGAAAGGTTGTACGAGCCTCCGCCGATGATACCGTCCACAACATAGAGCGGGTCATTGCCTTTGTTCAATGAAGTTGCACCGCGGATTCGCACCTTCGGACCAGAACCGATCTGGCCGCCGGTGCTCATTACCTGAACACCTGCAACACGACCCTGAAGGATGTTACCGAACTGTGTTACAGGCTCTTCACTGAACTTACGGGCAGAAATCTGCGAGACAGCCCCTACAAGGTCTGACTTCTTTGCAGTACCGTAACCGATTACCACTACTTCTTCCAGAGCTTGAGTGTCTTCTGCAAGAGTGATTGTAAGCGTTGACTGGTTTCCTATGGCTACGTTCTGGGTGATGTAGCCTACATAAGAAACTTGCAACACTGCATTAGAGTTTACCGACAGGGTGAATTTACCGTATGTGTCGGTAATGTTACCGTTGGTGGTTCCGGATTCCACCACGTTTGCGCCGATAATTGGCTCGCCGGAGGCGTCCAATACCGTGCCGGTCACTGTTCTCTTCTGCGCCATGACAGACAGTGACATGCTGAGGACACATAAAAGGCAGAACGTCCGCTGCCAAAGTCCTCCCGTGAATTGAAAAAATCTTCTTTTTCTCATCGTCAATAGGTTAGAAATTAATAAATTAGATAAATTTTACTCTCGTGGTACTATGCAAAAAAGACTTGAGCTTAGCGAGGTATAGCTGCAACAGGCATCAAACTTTTTTTCATGATACTCTCGGCGGCAAAGTTATATTAAATTTTGTAACGAACAAATAAAAATTCAACTTAATTTCGTTTTTTTTGTTTTTTTAACACGCGGGATGGCCTACAGGTGTCTGTAGCAGGCTTTGACTTTTTGCAAAATAAAAAATTTAACAAAAATCCGATTTTGTTTCCACGTTCACACCCGTACGGTTTACTTTTTTTCGAATCCGTTCTCGGTATAGGTTTTGCCGCTGACAGCGAGGGATTTACGCATGCTCTTGCCTATCTTAAAGCCCTTTCCGCGATATGCGTACGAATGCCACAGGTGATAGCCGATGCACTTGCCCGATACGCGCAGCAACTCGCAGCCGTTGTTTGTCATGCGCATACTTATGTCCACATCCTCCCCGCCGGTATCAACGATGTCCTCGTCGTAGCCGTTAACTGCCAGAACGTCAGACTTATAATACGACATGTTATTGCCGACTGCGTTCACATGACGGCTATGGAAATAGGGGACGCTGAAGCCGCGTATAAGACGCAAAGGTCTCGAAAAATGAAATATATTACTGAATGTCAGGCCTTTGAACTTGGAGATGTCGCCAAAACTACTGTTCAGTTTGGCTCGCCCGCCGCCAACTATCCGTCGCGGCTTGGCAAGTCGCAGATGGTCTTCAATAAAATGCTTTTCAAGGAACATATCGCCGTCAGTATGAATGATATACTCGCCGATAGCCGCACGCAACGCCTTGTTGAGCAGCGCACACTTGCGGAAGCCCTGATGTTCCTGACTGACAAGGTCTATCCGCGTCCTTTTGAGCCTCCCCTCCCGATATTCAGTTATAACCCCTTCAATATCAAGGTCTGAACCATCATCGGCTACTATTATCTGCTCAGGCAGAACCGTCTGCCGAGATACGCTGTACAATGTCCGCTCCAAATGCAACGGACGATTGTAACTCGCTATTATTAAAGTAACATTTGAAGCTATAATCTGCATAAAATAGTTTTTTTTATAACGTTTTTTTTGTTTAAAAATTGTCTTTTATTACCTTTGCGGACTGTTTTAGCGTTTTTATGATGAATGAAATTTTTATTGACAGGATTGCTTCGTGCCTCGCAGTTACTGGGTACTCAAGAACCTTAACAAGGTTTGGAACCTTGTTAAAGCTGTGGTTGTTGCTGTTGTTTGTGGTAGCTTGTACGCCGTCGAAGCAGGGGAAGGCGTTTTCTCGTGTTGTCGCAACTACCTCATGGACAGCTGCTTACGCTCGTACAGCGGGGGCGGATGATGTTCATGTACTCGCCCCGCTCGAAATGGCGCATCCGACGGAGTACGAACTGCGACCCTCCGACGTCGCCATTTTGCAACAAGCTGACATTATTATATATGCCGGTTACGAAACGATGATGCAACAGTTGCAGTCCGGTCTCGACATCCCCCAAAGTAAATTGATCAGCGTGCGCACCGAATATGCTTATAATCAGATAGAAAGCAATGTTATGAAGATTGCAGGGGTGTTAAACTCGGACAGTATAGCAAAAGTTAATACTCTGAATATCAAAGCATTACTCGAAGAAGGGCGCACCTCGCTCGCCGGATTGCCGGACGAGGCGGTAATAGCGCAATTCCACACGGCTGCGTTGGTTCGCGAGCTGGGGATAACGCCTAAGGCAGTTTTCGGGCCGTCAGCGCCCGAAGCAGCCGAGATTGCCGCCTCTGCGAAAGAAAAAGTAACGTTAATAATTGATAATTACCACAATCCGATCGGTAAGGTCTTTCGCGAACTTCATCCCGAAGCGCGCTATGTGCAGTTTATAAACTTTCCGGGGTATGGCAACACCCGCACGCTCGAAGACGTGATAAGATATAACCTTAAGCAGCTTAAGTTTTGATTTTCAGTATTTTTCTCAATACGGCAATATCGTCTTTAGACGGCAAAAATTCTTTTAAACAGCTGTTAGTCAGCTTATTAAATACGATGCAGGAAAATACCAGCATAGCGGTAAAAGCGACGCTTGAAGTAACGGCGGCGCCGACAACGCCATGAGCCGGAATGATGAATAACCCTGCAATAACAAGAACAATAAGCCCGAAAATAGAGCAAAAAGCGCTATAACGGATATTGCCGCTACCAATAAAAAAGTGGCTCAAGATGCGGTTAGAGCCGTATGTTACAATGCCAACTCCCAGAGCAGCAATCACTTTGCTTATTCCCGCAAACTCAGCTGTCAGCAGATAATCGGTAAAAATCCATTCGGGAATCATCACCAAAATGCCAGTAACGATAGCAAGAGCAAAGAAAGTGAGCTTGAAAAGTTGCAGCGTAACGCGCTTTTGTTCCTTAGTATCAGTCGTTTTCGATACGCTGTTGTATTCAATATAGCTCACGCTGTTGCTCAGATGCCATACACTTTCGGAAATTTTTGTTCCCGAATCAAGCAACCCGACATTCCCGTATCCGCCTAATTTATTGATTAAAAAGTAGTTAAGTCTTGTTGTAAGACCTTCAGATAAATTATCAACCCCTCCCCACAGACCGTAAACGAACATTTCTTTCAGGACATCCCAAAACGAAGTCTCAACCGGTTTTTTCTTCTTCAGGGCAGGCAGCAACAACAGCAGGCTCAATAAAAAAGCGAAAGCATAAGCTGTATATAAGCCTGTAAGATAGCCGGTTACTGTCTTATAGCCGAAAACAAAATAAATCAGCATCAAGCACAGAAAAGTCATCAGACCCAGTATGATGTGTATCATGTTGAACGCCTTAACTTTATCTAACCCAAGCAAAATCAGCGTGTTAGTGTTTATCAGCGACAAAAGCGCCGACAGCGTAAAAACAGCCCAACAATAGCCCGCCGGCATCATTCCGGCAATCGTCAGGATGCCGCAAGCCGTCGCCGAACCCGCAAAAGCCCAGATATACGCCGGATAAAAGACGTAACGGACATTGTATCGGTTCATGAAATAAACGATTGTGTTGCCGCAGAGGATGCTGTTGAAGACAACTGTCAGGCTAACAGAGGCCAAGATGACGCCTGTAAGTCCCATTCCGTTGATTCCCAATATTTTGCTATTGATAAAAATAAGCAACAGATTGAGAAAAGCTGAAAAATAGCGGGCGAAGATAGTTTGAATGATATTTTTAAGCACTGTATATCAGATTATTAAGCCATCAAGCAGGTTTATATACAAATCAACAGCCTCGCGAATATCCGAAAGGCGTATAAACTCGTCGGCCGAATGTGAGCGTGTGGAGTTCCCCGGTCCGATCTTGACCGTCGGGAATGGCATCAACGCCTGATCGCTCAATGATGGAGAGCCAAAAGGCTGTCTGCCAAGCATTTCCGCACGCCTGACAAATGGATGGGAAGCATCGGTATGTGAAGAGTTGAGTCTTGTGCTGCGGGCTTTGACTTCGCATTTGACATTCTCTCGTATCTTTTTGAGTATAAGCTCATTAGAATAAAACTCATTGCTGCGGACATCCACAACAAAAGTGCAAAGGTCAGGGATGACATTATGTTGAGTGCCCGCCTGAATCTGCGTTACGCTCATCTTCACCGCGCCGAGAAAATCACTCACTTGGGGGAAATGAAAACCGCCAAACCATGCTATGTCATTGAAAGCGAGCAATATAGCATTGACGCCTTCATTTCTTGCGGCATGACCGGACTTGCCCCTAACGGTGCAATCAAGCACCATCAGCCCTTTTTCGGCAATCGCAGGGTGCATACCGGTAGGCTCGCCCACAACTCCGAAATCTATCTTCGGAAGCAGCGGTAGAACGCTCTCTACGCCGTTTTTTCCCGATATCTCTTCTTCCGCTGATGCTAAAAAAATAAGATTGTAAGCCTGCGGTTTCTTGATCAGGGCTGAAAATGCGGCATAAAGCGCAACCACCGAAGCGCCCGCATCATTGCTGCCGAGTCCGTAAAGCGTATCATCTTCGGAATCATCCGGCTTAAACGGGTCGCGCACCCAACCGCTGACCGGACGCACCGTATCCGTATGAGAATTAAGCAGAACGGTAGGCTTGGAAGGGTCAAGATCTGTCTTAATCCACAAATTATTGCCATGACGAAAAACTTGGTGTCCTGCCTTTGTCCATTCATCATGCAGAAAATCAGCGA
>JAISTJ010000216.1 GCA_031272655.1 Tannerella sp. | reverse complement strand
GCATAAATGTCGGCGGGGACATAGACCCCCGCCAGATGACCGATATGCACCGGTCCGTTAGCATACGGCAACGCCGATGTAATAAGCGTTCTCTTAAATTTTTTTTCTTCCATTAGCCTCAAATTTAGGGTGCAAAGATAGGAAATGTTTTGGTGAATGTGAAAATTTTAACATAAAACGGTAACTTTCACAGCTCCGTGCGCCCCGTAAACAAGGCTTTGTTCTATGTCGGCGGTTTTGGACGGCCCCGATATAAAAACGCCGAAACCCGTCTCGTGAAGGCGTATGCGGCTATAGGCTTCCCGCATCGTAAGAACAAAATCCGCAGCGTCAAGTTTCAAAATAAGATGTTGAGTTATAAACGGGATGATACGATGGGGCAAATCCTTGTCCTCAAGCCAGACAGCCCCATTTTCGGCAACCCCGAAAGCGCCTTCAAAAACAACACATTCTATCTTGTCGAGCGTCGAAAGGTGTGTCGAGGGGGAAAATTTCTTCCTGACCTCTTCGTCCGTAAAGTCTAAAGCAGTAGGATAAAATTGTGAAATTTTGTCTCCCGGCTTCAATTCGACAACCTCTGCACCCGCCGCTTCAACGTTGCTGCAAAAAATTTTTAAGAGTTTCTCCCTGTTTACAGGCTCCGCGTCTTTGCTATCGGAGTTGAGCAATCCGGAATCCGCCTCACGATGACCGGCAAGTTGTTCGTAAAGAGCGGATGTTTTATTCATTTTGATATTTTCAAGTATCTTATCTTTGCTGTTCATGATTTGTTGCGTTTATACCATTGTTTGAATGAATGACTTGGCGGGGCGGGAAGTTTGCGTCCTTTTCCCCAGATATTCAGGAAGTTATAGAGCAGGAAGTCGGGCGTAAGCCTTAATGCAGCCCGTCCTGCGGCGGCGGCGAGGTTGTAACGGGCGTTGGATGATAGCATAAGTCCTGCTACTCTCATTATCAGGCGTTTGACGGCGGATGTCCTGCCCTGCTCGCTTAAGTCTTGCCGCCAGCGATAAAGCTGCTCGTGGATGTCTATCTTAACTGGGCATACATTGCTGCACGAGCCGCATAGCGATGAGGCGAAAGGTAAATCGGCGCAACCGCCGCAGGTGCGTTCGGGCGCGAGGATAGAACCTATCGGGCCGGGTATGACGTAACCGTAACTGTGCCCGCCGCTACGACGAAAGACAGGGCAAGTGTTCATACATCCGCCGCAACGGATGCACTTCAGCGAGTTCACGTAACGGCTCTGCCCCAAATGATGCGATCTGCCGTTGTCAACGATAACGATGTACATCTCGCCATGCGGTTTGGGGCGGGTGTAATGCGAGGTGTAGGTCGTAACTGCCTGACCGGTAGCGTTGCGCGCAAGCAGACGGGTGAAAACGCCCAAGTCCGCCTGACGGGGGATGATTTTCTCTATCCCCATGCAGTGGATCTGCACCGGCGCCGCCTGTACGCCCATATCGGCATTGCCTTCGTTGGTGCATACCACCACGCTGCCGGTCTCGGCTACGGCAAAATTCACCCCTGTCATCGCTATATCGGCGGCAAGAAACTTCTGCCGCAGGTGAAGCCTCGCTGCATGTGTCAGATAGACAGGGTCGGACGCGCCTTTGTCAGTGCCGAGCTTCTCGTGGAACGTCTCGCCTATCTCCTCTTTCTTCAGATGAATAGCGGGCAGTACTATATGGCTCGGCGCCTCGTGGCGAAACTGTATTATCCGCTCGCCAAGGTCGGTATCAACGACCTCTATGCCCTCCTTTAGCAGGAAATCGTTCATCCCGCACTCTTCGGTCAGCATTGACTTGCTTTTCACCACGTTAACGGCTTTATGGTGTCTTATGATACCCAATATATGATGGTTAAACTCATCTGCGTCGGCTGCCCATAACACTTTGGCGCCATTCTTAACAGCCTCTTTTTCAAACTGTTCGAGGAGCGTATCAAGGTTTGCTAACGCTTCTTCTTTGATATGCGACGCCTCTTCGCGCAACGCCTCCCATTCTTCTACGGCGGCTGCTGCGTTATCCCGCTTCTTGCGGACTATCCATAAGGTCTCATCGTGCCAGTCGGCGCGAGCTTCATCTTTCAGAAAGCGTCTTGCATTTTTTGCGTGAGCGTCCATATTAACTGTTATTAAGTATTTCCGCGATATGAATAACTTTGAGAGGCTTCCGTGCATGTCGTATGATACCTTCAAGGTGCATCAGGCATGACATGTCGTAAGAAGTGATGTATTCGGCGCCGTTGCGTTCATGGTCGGCGATGCGGTCGCGCCCCATTTTTACCGACACATCAGGCTCGAACACAGAAAACGTACCGCCAAAGCCGCAACACTCGTCGGTGCGGTCTAAATCAATCAGTTGTATGTCTTTGACCATCCCAAGCAGCCGCCTCGCTTTAGAGTACCTGCGTTCAATAAGTTCCGATGCAGAGGCAATCTTAAGCCCCCGCAACCCGTGACAACTCTGGTGCAGCCCCACGCGATGCGGAAAGCGGGCGTCCAAATGCTCTATCTTCAGCACATCGGTCAGGAAACTGCACAGCTCGAACGTCGTAGTGCGCAGATGTTTAACCTCGTCGGTCTGTTCGATAGTATCGAAGTGATGAATCACCTGATAGGCGCAACTGCCCGACGGGGTAACGACATAGTCGAAACCCTTGAAGCAATCAACGAAATGGCGGTAACACTCCCTCGCCTCGCGCTCCGAGCCGCTGTTGGCGAGCGGCTGGCCGCAGCACGTCTGCTTCAGCGGATAAGTTACCCGTAAGCCCTGTTTCTCAAGCAGTTGAAGCGTCGCCACTCCCGCCTGAGGGTAAAACGTGTCAATATAGCACGGTATGAACAATCCTACGTTGTATTGCATATTTTAATGAAAAAAATGTTCATTTCAGCGCTTCGAGCAGTTTGCAGATTGCTTCCTGCGGCGTTGCCGTTTCCGACTGCAGGGTAACAAAGCGGCTTCCGATGATTGCGCCGGCGGCATTGCGGCATGCAGCGCTGAAAGTAGCGTTATTGCTGATGCCGAAGCCTATCATGCGGGGATTGCGCAACTGCATAGCGTTGATGCGGCTGAAATAGGCTTGTTTCTGTTCGTCGAACGACTTTTGGGCGCCCGTAACCGCCGCCGAAGAGACCATATAGATGAAACCGTCGGTATGGGCGTCTATAAGGCGTATCCGTTCGTCCGACGTTTCGGGTGTAATAAGCATAATCACCTTAATACCAAAGCGTTCTGCAAGCGGTTTAATGTCGGTCAGGTAGTCGTCGAAAGGCAGGTCAGGAATGATACAACCATCTATGCCGCAATCGCCGCATGACCGGAAAAACGCTTCAAATCCGTATTGCATCACGGGATTGAGGTAGCCCATCAGCAACAACGGGATGTTGACGCCCGCACGGATTTCTTTCAGCTGACCAAAAAGGCGGCGGAGCGTCATTCCATTACGTAACGCCTGTGTAGCAGCGTTTTGTATAACCGGACCGTCAGCCATCGGATCGCTGAAAGGGATGCCGATTTCAATCATGTTAACCCCGTGAGCCTCAAGTGTTTGTATCACTTCAGCCGTATTATCCGCTTTCGGATAGCCGGCGCAGAAATAGACCGACAGGATATCTTTTTTCTTCGTTTGAAAAAGTTCGTTAATTCTGTTCATGAATCTAAAATTGTACCGCAAAAGTACTGCTTTTTTTCTATTTCACAAAATCATCTTTATTTTCTTGCGGGGGAACGTTGGCAATTTTCAGCTCAAAACTTATTACCGCACCGTTGCCGGGTTCCGACGAGATGTCGGTTATCCCGTTCAAGGACTGTATGCGGGTGCGGAAGTTGTTCAACCCAAGACCTTTCTTGCAGGTTTTGATATCGAAACCTTTGCCGTCGTCCTGAACGGTTACCGAAAGGCCGTCGGGATGCTGAACTAACTGGACGTCAATATTTTTAGCGTCGGAATGATGTATCGCATTGTTAACCAGCTCCATAGTGCAGAAATAAGTAGAAGCTTCCGTTTTTTCGTCATAACGGATGTCGTCGCCGAAATGCCTGAAGTGGACATTTGGCATCGGGGCGCAAAACGATTCGAGCGACTGTTTCAATCCGAACCGCAGCAACATTTCGGGCATCAACTCGTAAGCTATACGCCGCAATTCGTCTATCGAACTGTCTAATATTGAGCATGTTGCAGAATCCTGAAAAGCGCCGCCGAGACTAAGTTTGGCAGCCGACAACATCCCACCGAGACGGTCATGAAGATCCCGACCGATTCGCGCACGCTCGCTCATCTCCGACTGCAAAGCCGCTTCGGAAGCCGCAAGTTGCTTTTCTTTCACCAGCAATCGGCGCTTCTGGCGCGACACCATGGCGATAGCGGTAATTACCGCTATCGCAAGCAACAACGATATGCCGCCGATTACTAATAACAGGTGAAGATTTTTCCGCTCGTTCTGCAAATCGTCTATTAATTTTTCCTTTTTTACAGTTTCATATTTAACTTCCTGTTCTGCAACGCTTTCGTGAATCTGTTTATCCATATACTTCTGGAAAATGCTGTCATAGACAAGGAAGTAACGCTCGGCTTCTTTCATGTTGCCCAGCACGATGTTGGCGTGAAGCAGGTTACAAAAGATATTTGTGGATATGTACAGATTGGTCGAATCGGCTTCCCATGCGTGTTGGGCGGCGTCGGCGCTCTCGCGGAACATCTTTTTTGCGCGGTATGCGTTCGACATTGCGTTCCATCCTAACAGCAGGTATTGCGGCGCACCGACCCTTTTGGCTATTGCAAGACATTCTTGGGCATGGACGAGGGCGCTGTCGGCCTTATCCGTTTCCCAATACAGCAGAACTAACATCTGATTGACAGTCAGCGCAGTAGCCGAGTTATAGCTTATTTTGTTGAGTTCGTAGGCCTTTTGCGCATATTCGAGCGCCTCCGGATACTCTTTGTGGTCGCGGTAAATGTATGATAGATAGATAGTTGGAGTAATTTTTAGATTGGTAAAATTTTCGGCTTCGGCTATTTGAAGCGCACGCCGGCTGTATTCAAGCACCTTGTCGTCGTTGTACAGCGTCCTGTAAATATCGGCAATCGAAGTCATCACCGTAACCATAGCCCGCTTATTATCAATCTCTTCGGCAATTTTCAATGCTTTCAGGAAGTATTCAAGCGCTTTTTCGTCGTTACTGAAACTTTTGTTCAGGTTCGCATACGAAATCAGCACGGAACATTCCTGTTTTCTATCGCCAATGCCAACGGCAATCTTCATGGCCTTGTCGTAAAAAATCGTTGCCGTGTCAAAATTTTTCCTCATGGCATAGTAATTTCCCATTTGTTCGTTAAATATCGAAATGTACTGTCTATCTTTCTCTGTTTCAGCTATTTGTAAGCCTTCCTGAGCGTGTTTAAACAGTTGTTTGGGGTTGGAATGTACAAAAATGCCGTTAAGGATGTTAATCGTTTCCATCCTCTTTGCAGGAGTTAAGTCGTTGTTTTTAAGCAAATTCATTAACGAATCAACTCCCTGCGCTATCACCGGTGAAGCCAACACAGACAGTAATATGCTGAATATCAATAATTTAGTCCTCATTTGTCATATATTTAATGCTACAAAGATAAGATTTTTTATTGGTAATACAAAAAAATCACCCTTTTGGGTATTGCACGGTATTTTTTTACTCGCTACCTTTGCGCCCGATAATTGACTATTAACCGCCCTTACGGGATACGTATCGTCATTGCGAACGTCCACCTCGTCATTGCGAACGAATGTGAAGCAATCCAGTCAATTAAACCATTTATACCAATTTTTCTGGATTGCTTCGTACCTCGCAATGACGGGACTTCGTCCCGCATTGGGCACAAAAACAAGACAACAAAATGAAAATCAACGCTTTAAAATTATTATTGCTGAGCCTAACAATGCTCCAACTGTCCGCACGCGCGCAA
>JAISTJ010000169.1 GCA_031272655.1 Tannerella sp. | reverse complement strand
TTTTGGACCTGGTAGTCTTTGATTAGGCCGAGGCACATCCAGTTGGCTATTGCTTGGCGGTTGCTGCTTAGCAGGAAACGGCGCTGGTCGAAGCTGTTGCGGATATTACCGAGTTCGGCGAAGAGGCTGACGGGGGTGGTGTTGTTAAGGACATAGAGATTGCGGGTGCTTACTGTTCCTGTAAATCCTCTGCCGGGCTGATGCTTGTTGTACTGCGCTTTTAATGTCTCGCGCATAGTTACTGCTGTCTGTCTGCCGGCTGCGCTTTGTTTTTTATAGTAAAAGAACACATCAAGACGGTGCTGTATGCTGCGGCTGTCTAAATGGATGAAAACCGCCCGTTTGTAACGGTCTTTTGAGCGGGCTGACAGGGCGTTAATCTCATCACACCGCTGTTTGAGCCTTTTAACCTGATTAAGAGGAATTTTTTTACCCCGGCATGTTTCCGTTTTATTATTTTTGAGGATGCGGTCGTCGCGAATGCCGTCCGATTTGTCCTGAATGATGATATGCACCGTAGCGCCTTCCTGCAGCAGGCAGCGGGCGAGTCGGAGCATTATGTCGTAGGCGTATTCGTCTTCATGTATCTCTTTGCCGTCGGCTTTCCCTATCGCGCCGCAATCGGGTCCGCCGTGCCCGCTTACAAGGAAAAACGTGGCGCCGCGTAACTTGCTTGATGTAACCGTATAGTTTGCATATTTAGCGCCGAAAAGCGGTTCGCGCTTCTTCACTCCGCTTTGAGTAACTTCGTTCGGAGATATTATGTCTGCCGAAAAAGATGACAGGTAAAATGTTGATAATAAGAGTAATAATATAGTCTTTCGACGCATTTTTTGAAATTTTGTGAAATTTTGGCGCAAAGATAATTAAAAAAAATGTACTTAAAAAATAATTTTATCGTTATTTTTGTAATTCTAAATTAATGAGTTATGAACAGGATATATTGTATGTTTGCATCTTTGATGATTCTCGGATGCTGTGTGGCTCAAAATGAAACGGTTATGAACAGAAAATACGGACAACGGATTAAAACGCTTATTGACAGCCTGAACAGTATCGGTTTGCATGAGGAAAACGATGAAGGGGCGAACAGGATTATCGGCATGCTGAAAACGGACGCGGCCGCGATGCCTCAACCTGAGCGGTCGGTCGTTTATTCGATGCTTGCGCAGATATACGAGACATATTACAACCAGAACCGTTGGTCAATAAGCGGGCGGACGAACATTGCGGCGGCGCTCGACGACATTCACACGTGGGACGCCCGCAAGCTGACCGAAGAAGCGATTCATAATTACATGCTGTCGCTTCAGGACGCCAAAACGCTGCAATCAACGCCCGTTGACGCTTTCGGCGAGATACTTTTACAGGGGTATAATATTGATTATCAGCCATCTATATATGATATGCTGGCTAACAGGGCATTGGCTTATTTTTCGTCATCTTTCAATACAAATTCGCTGCCGCAGCAGACTTTTACGGTCAATAATCCCGATTATTTCAGCGATGTACAAACATTTGCCGATTTGAAAATTGTTACTCCCGACACATTATCGGCTGATTATCTGTCTCTTAAAATTTATCAGGAGTTATTGCGTTTCCATTTTGCAAACAGAGATGTTAAAGCGATGATTGAAAGCGATTTGCGGCGTATGGATTTTCTGCGCTCAAGGGGACGTTACGCCGACAATGAAAAACTGTATGAGGAGGCTCTCCTGAAGATGAGCAGGCACTACAAAAACAATGCAAAAATCTTGCTTAAACTTGCTGATTATTACTGCAATAAAGGCGACCAATGGCGTAATGGCAAGGATACAGATAACAAGTCGGGCTACAAAAAAGCTCTTGAGTTGGCAGAACGTGTAAATAATGAAAGCTCTGACAGTCTGTTTATTGAAGCGGCAAGGCAGATGAAAGCGAGAGTTTTGCTGAAAGAGGCCGACGTTGAGCTTGAGAGCGTGCAACTGCCCTCACAACCTATCCTCGCATTGCTGAAATACAGGAATATTGACGCTGTGTATCAGACTGTTTACGAACTTTCCGAAGGCGAATATGCTGATTTTAAGAATGTTAACAGATACAGGAACAAGGAACTTTATGAATTTAAGGATTATGTAAAAGCTCTCAAAGCCAAGCCGACAACAAACAAAATCGCTTTGCCTCAACAATCTGATTATCAATATTATACAACCGAAATCAGGATGGACGCCCTTGATGGCGGACTGTATCTGATGATTGTTTCCGATAGTGGTATCCCATTACAATCAAGTGTTTACAGCGCTTTTCTAATTCAGGTTTCGGGCATTGCGGCGCTCGACAGGACTATTGACAATGAGATGAAAGTTGAGGTTACAGACCGCCGCACAGGAGCGCCTGTCAGTGGGGCTTCGGTTACCGTTTTCGGCGACGACAGGCAGGTGGGTTCAGACGTCAGTAATAATGAGGGATTTGCCGTAATTAATGTGAAGCAAACCAACTCATGGAGACGCAATTATACGGTCAGAAGCGGCTCAGACGTGCTGTTTGTCAATGATGCCAATATCAAACGCACTTATAATCAGCGAAAAGAAGATGTCGTGTCTTCTATTATTCTGACTGACAGAGCTATATATCGCCCAGGGCAAACGGTTTTCTATAAAGCGATACTGTACTCCACTAAACCCGATGACAGCAAAAAATTGCTGAAAAACAGGACGTTAAAGGTGCGATTGCGGGATGTTAATTACCAAACGGTTTCGGAAATCAGCCTTGTTTCCAACGATTTCGGCAGTATTGACGGCTCTTTCACTATTCCGCAGGGCTTGTTGAACGGCAACATGACGCTCGAATTTGAAGGTTTTGGCAGTCAAAACATTAAGGTTGAGGAATATAAGCGACCGACCTTTGAAGTTAGCTTCGACCCTGTGAAAGGCAATTTCGCTCTTAATGAGAAAGTTACGGTTACAGCATTGGCGAAAGCGCTGGCAGGATATGCCATTGACGGGGCTGCGGTGCAGTACCGCGTTGTGCGCAGCGTCCGATACAGGTTTTACGGGTGGTGGTATCCCTCAAGGGCTGGCAACAACAGGGAAATAGCGTCGGGCGTGCTGAAAACCGATAACAAGGGCGCATTTACGGTCGAGTTTGACGCTCTTGCGGATGACCTCAAAGACGACGACAGGATTTATACCTACACCGTCAGCGCCGATGTTACCGACATCAACGGCGAGACCCGCAGCGCGTCGGTTGATGTGCAGATAAGCAAAAAACCGCTGCTGATACGGACAAATCTTACCGATAAAATCCTGATTAGCAAGCTAAAAGATTTCACAGTTGCGACGACGAATCTTAATGGAGACCCGACTAAGGCGACCGTTAAAGTGGAGATAACCGCCCTGCAATCGCCTTCAAAAATCTTTCGCAAGCGGTTGTGGACTGAAAAAATTGATATTCAGACTATTCCTGAAAATATTTTCAGGGGCGACTTTCCGAATGACGCTTTCGGCGACGAAAATAACCCAGTGAATTTTAAGGCGCTTGGCAAAGTTGTTGAATATGTGATTAATACGTCCGATTCGGCGTCGGCGGCAAAACTTAACCTCAGCGCATTGAAAAAATCAGGTTATTATCAGATAAAATTGACGGCCGACAATGGCAAGGGAGTTGTTACGGACGACACGCGGTATGTGCTGTTGGCGGGCGACAAGCCCGAACCAATCAATTCAATGGACGAATGGCTGACTGTTGTTAAAAAAGAAGGCGAGCCGATGGAAAACGTCGAAGTCAAAGTTGCGGGAGGTAGCGGCGTTTCGTATGTTTATTACGAGTTGTTGCATAAGGGCAAAATCGTTGATTCCAAATGGGTTAGGACGGGCATGACGCCTGTAAGCCTGACATTCCCGATTAAAGAAGAATATCGTGGCGGGTTTGCGCTGCAACTTAATATGGTGCAAAACAGCCGTTTGTATTCGGATTTTGTAAAGTTTGATGTGCCGTTCTCCAATAAAGCGCTCAATATCAGTCTCTCCACTTTCCGTGACAAACTTTTGCCAGGTGAGAACGAGACTTGGACTATGCGGATACTTGACAAGGTCAAGGCCGAGCCTGAAATCGCCGAAGTTGCCGCGACGCTTTATGACGCCTCCCTTGACGCCTTTGTGAAGCATCAGTGGGCTGATATGAACAGGGTTTACTCTGTTTATGAACCATATACGACTTTCATTTATCAATGGCATAACGGGACATTGCAGATATTGAAATACCCCGATATGAAGCATAACGACGAACTTGCGGTTGCGCCCTCGTTGAATGCTTATTTCACTGATATTAACTGGTTTGAAGGCGGTTTTAGGGACGTATTGTATCACGGCGGAAGCAGGATGATGTTGCGACGTGCCGCTATGCCGATGATGGCTGCCGAGGAGAGTGTTGTGGTAACTGCTTATGGCGACGGAAGGAGTGTGAATGCAGCTATGGCAAAGTCGGCCGCTCCAGCGGAATACGCATTGGCAGAAGCCGCTTCTGCAGACGAAGATGTGCAGTCGGACGCCGAAAATACACAAAAACAAGACCTTACGGCTGTAGCCACCCGTACAAATTTCAACGAGACGGCGTTCTTCTATCCGCACCTTGTTACGAACGAGAAAGGCGAATTATTGGTGCAATTCGCTATCCCTGAGGCGCTTACAAAGTGGAGACTGTTCGGTTTCGCACATACTAAGGATTTTAAGATAGGGGCATACACAAACGAATTGATAACGCAGAAACAGGTGGCAATCAGCGCCAATCCGCCACGTTTTTTCCGCGAAAACGACGAGATAGAATTTTCCGCGAAAATTAATAATTTGACGGAAAATGATTTGGATGGGCAAGTCTTGCTTCGACTTTATGATGCTGTTACTCAGGATGGTCTGGATTGCTTCGTGCCTCGCAATGACGGAAACAATAAAGGGGGCAATGACGGGGGAAAAGGGAGCAATGACAAGGGGGGAATGAGCAATGACGGGGGAAAAGAAATGGGCAACGACGGGGAAACAAACTTTACCGTCCAAGCGGGTGGAAGCGTATCCTTAAAATGGCGTTTGAAAATCCCCGAAGGCGTGCAGGCAATAACCTACAAACTGACTGCCAGTGCAGGCGCTCACAGCGATGGCGAGGAGAAGACCATTCCAGTCCTCACTAACAGCATGCTCGTAACCGAAACAATGCCTTTCAGCATCCGTGCAGGAAAGGAAAAATCCCTGACATTCAAGCATTTATCCGATAATAAATCACAAACCATTCGTAATCACAGCTTTACGCTCGAATATACTGCCGCCCCCGCATGGTACGCGGTTCAGTCATTGCCATACATCATGGAATACCCGTATGAATGCGCCGAGCAGACATTCGCACGTTATTACGCTAACAGTCTGGCGACTTCGATAGTAAACAAGACGCCTCGTATAAAGCAAATTTTTGAGTTATGGAAGTCGCAGGACGATGGCAAAGCGCTGTTGTCCGCCCTTGAGAAGAATCAGGAGCTAAAGCAGGTGATGCTCGAAGAGACGCCATGGGTGATGAGCGCTCAAAGCGAGACGGAAAGGAAAAAGCGGCTCGGATTGCTGTTTGACCTCAACCGTATGAGCGACGAGCTAAGCCGCGCTTTCAGGAAGTTGGAAAAGATGCAAAACAGCGACGGCGGCTTCCCGTGGTTCGAGTCGTCCCCTTCGAGCCGTTACATAACCCAGCACATAGTCGCAGGCTTCGGGCATCTGAAACATTTGTCCGTTTCTTCTGGAAATGAGGATGTTATCATTCAAAAAGCTTTGCCGTATTTGGACGACCAAGTGTGGCAGGATTACGACCGTTTGAAACGCAGCAAAGCCAATATTAACGTGCGGCAAATCGGCGCAATACAGCTTCATTACCTCTATGCCGCGAGTTTCGGCAAACATCGTCCCGAAGAAGCGCGTCAAAAAGAGGCGTTTGAATATTATCTCGGGCAGACCGCAAAGTATTGGAAAGAGTTTTCGACATATCAAAAAGCGCTTGCCGCCTTAATCCTTCATCGGTACGGGCAGTCGGGCAAGGCGAAGGAAATCATCGGTGCGCTGAAAGAGCGTGCGATGCAGTCCGAAGAGTTGGGAATGTACTGGAAAGACAACGTCGCGGGCTGGTTCTGGTATCAGGCGCCGATAGAAACACAGGCGCTGCTGATAGAGGCGTTTAATGAGGTAGCTGCTGATACACAGGCAGTTGAGGAGATAAAAATATGGCTTCTGCGAAATAAGCAGACTAATGACTGGAGGACAACCAAAGCCACTTCCGATGCCGTTTATGCGTTGCTGATGACAGGCGGCGCATTGCTCGACGAATCAAAAAACCTCGAAATCGAAATAGGCGGTAAGCCCTTGAACGAAGCCGCGAAAGAGGAAATCCGCCCCGAAGCGGGCACGGGATATGTCAAAACGGCATGGCACGGCGGCGACATAACTTCGCAGATGGCTCATCTGAAGGTGAAAAATCCCAACGCCAAAGGAATAGCGTGGGGCGGCGTTTATTGGCAATATTTCGAGCAATTGGATAAAATAACTTCAGCCGTTACCGACTTAAAGATGAATAAACAGTTGTTTTTAAGGATTTTAACTCCCAAAGGCGAAGAGCTGCAACCACTGAACGAAAACAACGAATTAAAAGTCGGCGACTTGGTCAGGGTAAGGATGGAGTTGCGCGCCGACCGCGACTACGAGTTCGTTCACCTCAAAGACATGCGCGCGTCGGCTTTCGAGCCAGTCAGCACAACATCAGGCTACCGCGCACAGGACGGTCTATGGTATTATCAAAGCATCAAGGACGCTTCGGTGAATTTCTTCATAACATACTTACCCAAAGGTATTTACGTATTTGAATACGACCTCCGTGTTCAGCACGCTGGCGTTTTCTCCAACGGCATAACCACTTTCCAGTGCATGTACGCGCCCGAATTTAGTTCGCACAGCGAAGGGATAAAAGTTAAAATCAAAGAGTGAAAAGTCCGGCGGCAATATACGCTAAATACGCTACGGTCCAGGCAAGTACGGTGTTGTAAATAACAGAGAAGACGACCCATTTTTTCTTGCCGGACTCGTTGTAAATAGCTGCAAGTGTGGCGATACAGGGGAAATAGAGCAGGACAATAATCATGAATGCCATTGCCGAGCGCGAAGAGTAATTGCCGGAAGAGACGAGGCTGCCGGACAGGGACGCTTCGTCATTGTTGTACAGTACGCCTAAAGTGCTTACTATTACCTCTTTAGCGACTGTTCCCGAAATCAGCGCCACGCTTGCTTTCCAATCGAGACCCATCGGTTTGATGACCGGTTCGCAAAATTTTCCTATTCTGCCGAGATAAGAATTTTCATATTGTACATCTTCAGCGGCGGAAAGCGCAATATCTTCACCCACAGGAATAACAGTGCGCGGGAAATAGCTTAAAAACCAGATAATTATAGAAACGAGCAAAATTATTCCGCCCATTTTTTTCAGGTATTGTTTGCTTTTATCCCAGACATGGCGGAGGGTCGCTTGCATAGTGGGCAGGCGGTAAGGCGGCAGTTCCATCACGAAAGGTGTTTCGTCTTTTTTGAACAGCGTTTTGCGAAAGAGGCGGGCGGTCAGCACAGCTGCGAGAATGCCTACAAAGTACATCAAAGCGAGCACACCGCCGGAATTATGCGGGAAAAATGCGCCTGCAAGAAGCAAAAGCACCGGCAATCGGGCGCTGCACGAAATAAAAGGATTGATCATGATAGTTATAAGCCTGCTGCTATGGCTTTCTATTGTGCGTGAGGCCATTATAGCCGGCACATTGCAGCCAAAGCCCATTATCAACGGGATGAACGATTTGCCGTGAAGCCCCATTTTGTGCATAATCCTGTCCATAATAAACGCCGCCCGCGCCATATATCCGGAGTCTTCCATAAAAGAGATGAACAAAAAGAGTATCAGGATATTAGGCAAAAAAACAATCACGCTACCGACGCCGCCGATAATGCCGTTAATCAGCAAATCTTTAACCGCGCCTTCGGGCAGCAGGGTTGAAATAACGTCGCTCAACCACCCGACGCCCGTTTCAATCCAGTCCTGCGGATAGGCGCCGACATAAAAAGTAGCCATAAACATCAGCCACATTAGGAAGATGAAAAGAGGAAAGCCGAGCCATTTGTTGGTTACAAGCTTGTCAATGAAGCGTGTATGTTTGTTGGCATCGCGCGTCCCTGCCGTCATCGTTTCCTGCAGTGCGCCCTTAATAAATCCGTATTTCGCATCCGAAATAGCCGTCTCAATGTCTATATGTGTCTGATGTTCAATCTTTTCGCGTTCTTTGTCGGCAAGTTTCTTCCATACACCGTAATTGGCGCAATCTTTCAGTATGTCGGCAACTTCCCTGTCGTTTTCAAGCAGTTTCAACCCCCAATAGCGCACCGGAAACTGCTTCGGCAGCTCATCATCTTTGCGTAAAACATTGTTTAACAATGAAATAGCAGCTTCAATGTCCGTGCCGTAATTAATATGTATGTGGCGAGCTGTAGTATTGCGGTTTTCAAATATATCTATAACAGTATCAAGCAATTGACTAAGACCTTTTTTACTTTTGGCTACCGTCGGAATCATCGGGACTCCGGTCAGGCCTGCGAGAGTTTTGTAGTCGAGCACAGCGCCGCTCGCCTCAAGTTCGTCATACATGTTCAGAGCCACGACCATACGCGGGTTAAAATCAATCAGTTCGGTCGTCAGATACAAGTTGCGTTCCATGTTTGAGGCTACTACGGCATTGATTATCACGTCCGGCATTTTCTCAAAGATATGTTTGCGGACATATTTTTCTTCAGGTGAATATGCTGATAATGAGTATGTTCCGGGTAAATCAGTGATGTTGAAATGATAGCCTTTGTAATTAAAATGGCCTGTTTTTGCTTCAACGGTAACGCCGCTATAGTTGCCGACATGTTCGCTTTTGCCTGATAATGAGTTGAATAGCGAAGTTTTGCCACTATTAGGATTGCCTACAAGCGCTATATTGATGATATTTTTCCTGTAAACCGTCTGTTTAGATGGACTTTTGCTAATAGCTTCATCATCAATATGTTCTGTAATCTGGCCAAATTCGTTCAAATGTTCGGGATCCTGTTCATCGGTTAGTGCCTGAATATGAATGTGTTCCACTTTGCCATGAGGATTATGTTTTATGGTAGCAGGCTTGTATTCCCTGATCCGGGCGCCGATCTGCTCTTCCGCTTCTTCTTCCGAAAGCGTCTCGACCATATCCGCTTCGCTGTGCCTGAGCGACACCTCGTAACCCATAATGGAGTATTTCACGGGGTCATTGAAAGGCGAGTTAAGGATGGACGTAACTTTCTGACCGCGAACGAATCCCATCTCCGTGATGCGCCTGCGGAAGCCGCCATGACCGTAAACCTTGACTATTACGGCGGATTCGCCATTCTGTAAATCAGATAATTTCATTTTCGTAAAAACGTCGCAAAAGTACTCATAATTTTTGACATTTTTATCCCTATTAATAGGGATTTTTTCGCGTTTTATCCCAAAAAATGGGGATAAATGATTGTATTTAACGGAATATTCGCTATATTTGCGGCAAAAAAAGACAGTATGAATAAATTACTTTTTTCGGAAAAGATGAAGCTTGCCGACCTTATTGCGGCAAATCACAATCTCATTTTGATGCTGCCTCGTTTCGGCATTCCGCTCGGTTTCGGCGACAAGAGCGTAGCCGAGTTGTGTGCGCTCAACTCTGTGCCTGCCGACTTCTTCCTTCTTATATGCAATGTCTATTCATTTGATTCGTATTTACCTGAATATAAGACTGTTATATCAACAGATATGCGATTCCTTTTGCCCTATCTGAGAGCATCGCACAAATATTATATTATTGAGCGCTTGCCGCATATAGAGCAGCATTTGAATCGTATTGCCGATAGTGCGGGTGAAAAATACGGCAAGATTCTGAAGCGATTTTTTGCAGATTACAAGAATGAAGTCTCGGAACATTTTTTGTTTGAAGAAGCGACCGTTTTTCCGTATATTGAATCCCTGACCGCAGGCAGGCAGGGCGTCGGTTTCAGGATAACTGATTTTGAAAAGTCGCATAACGACATTGAGGAAAAACTGAATGATTTGATACAGATTATCTTCAAATATTTGCCCGCAAACTCGTCTCAAGGCGATTCCATCGGGGTTGCGTTCGATATTTTTCAGCTGTCGGCCGATTTAAACAAACATGCCTTGATAGAAGACAAGGTGCTTGTGCCTTATGTCAAATTTCTGGAGGGCAAGCGCAATGAATAACATGAAAAAAGTGTTGATAGCCGAGCCTTCATCTATCATCCGGGAAGGTTTGACAAATATTCTCAGTGAATCGAAAATGTTAGATGTGCTGCCACAACTAACTGATATTGAGACACTTAGAGGCAGGCTCGCTTCCGGTAAACCGGATATCCTGCTGCTGAACCCTTATATGCTGCCGTATCCAAGACGTCAAACGCTTGCCGCCATAATGCAGGATTTCCCGCAATTAGCTATTGTAGCCATTGTGTATCAATACATTGAGTTGTCGGAAATGGCTTTGTTTCACGGGATGTTAGACATCAGGGAGGAACGCGGGCATATATGCGATATGCTGCTGAATATCAGCCAGTCGGTAGAGGAAAAGGAAGAAATCGAAGAAAACAACTACGAACTGTCAAACAGGGAAACGGAAGTGCTTATCCAGATAGCTAAAGGATTGATGAACAAGGAAATAGCTGACAAATTGAATATTTCTGTTCATACAGTAATTTCCCACCGTAAAAATATTTCGCGCAAGACAAATATCAAATCGGCTGCCGGTTTGGCTGTGTATGCGCTCGTTAATAACCTGATGGAAGAGTAATTCCGCCGTTTTTCAGTCTGTTAAATAATGGCTTTTATTGTGTTTATTTACATATTTTAAGCAAAAGCGTTAATATACTGTTGATTTTAATGTTTTTTCTATCTATGCACCTTTTATTTTAACATTATTTATTTGAAAATCTATACGCTGTTTTAACAAAAGTCCGTATCTTTGTGGCGTGGTTTTTTCATAATAGTATTAGATTTAAGGTTAACAAAAAAGATTTATTAGAGGGTTGTCGCGAGACAACCCTCTAATTTTTACGCCAATTTGTAAACACCGCCCGGCAAAGCCCTGATGTGGCCTTCGAGTTCGAGTTCAAACAGCATGGAAGTAAGTCTGTGAACAGGCAAATCCATCTCTATGGCGAGGTCGTTGATTTGGAACTCGCCTTTTTCCGCTAACAGTCGAATTATCGGATTATCAGGGAATTTCAACGCTTGTTGCTGTTCAGGGGCGGCGACTAAATCCACATCCCAGCACATTAGTTTAACCATATCGGCGGCAGAATTGATAAGAGCGGCTTTGTTCATCTGTATCAGGCGGTTACAGCCTGCAGACCTCTCATCAGAAGTGCGTCCCGGAAAAGCAAAAACATCGCGCCCGTACGAGAAAGCGATGTCGGCGGTAACGAGCGAGCCGCCTTTTACCGCCGATTCTACAACGATGGTAGCGTCCGCCAACCCTGCAATGATGCGGTTGCGGCGAAGGAAATTCTCCCTGACGGGATCGCCGCCGCTCATAAAATCCGACAGCACCCCGCCGTGCGTCAGCAACTCGGACGCCACATTGCGGTGAACAGCAGGGTAGATACGGTCGAGACCGTGAGCTAAAACTGCTATTGTCGGCAAGTTGTTACGTAAAGCGTTCCGATGTGCGCAGACATCTATTCCATAAGCTAATCCGCTGACTATTATAATGTCCGGAAACATTTTGGATATATCCGCAATAAATGTCTCAGTCAGTTTCCGCCCGTAATCGGTATATTTCCGCGTCCCTACGACACTTATGATTTTTGCCGCGTTGAGGTCGGCATTACCTTTCCAATAAAACACCACCGGCGCGTCCTGACATTCCTTCAGCCTGTGCGGATAGTCTTCGTCTAAAAAGCCGTACATGCGGATTTTCTTTTTTTCCACAAACTCAAGCTCTTTTTCTGCTCGTTTGAGCGCTTCGGTTTTGGAGTTCCAGAGCTGTTCAACTGTGACGGAGCCTATCCCCGGAGCGTTTGTAAGCTGTCCTTTACTTGCGTTAAACACATCTGCGGCTGAACCGAAGTACAACAATAGATGCCTTGCTAAAACATCGCCGATCCCTTTTAACGCCGTAAGCGCTATCAAATAAAGCCTTTCATCAGTAATTTTCATTTTTTATTCACTTTTTCGAGAAAATCATCAAAATAATCGCCGCGGGTGAGTTTGCCGTCTTCGACAATCACCGTTTCAACCCTTCCCGACGACGTTAGGACGTTATCGGGAAGATGGTAAATGTCCTGATCGAAGACGAGTTTGACGCCCTCACGCTTCAGATTCAGACACGACAAAAACCTGTCGCCGCTCTTCAATGAATGTCGAAAACGAATCTCAACTTTCGACACAAAAGCATCAATCCCCACCTCGTGCATCCGTCCGAAATTCTCGCCGAACGACTCCATAAATTCGTGACGGGTATGTTCCATATACCTCTGATAGTTGCTGTTATTGACTACGCCTTGCAAATCGCACTCATAATCACGCACTTTCATCTCCAATTTAAAAATATAATCTCTCATATTCGTAAAATTTTCGGGGATAAAGATACGCAAAATTTGAAAAAACGAAAAAAAACACTACATTTGTGATTGATTTTTTACTAAAAAAAATATTTCCGTATGAATGTTTTAGAGACAAAATATGCGGGTTTGACATTGCGTAACCCGCTGATTATAGGGAGTTCCGGGCTGACTAAAAGCCCTGCCGGAAACAGGAAGCTTGAAGAAGCGGGTGCGGGAGCCATCGTTTTGAAATCGCTTTTCGAGGAGCAGATTGAATTACAGGGCGATGCTTATCTTCAGGACGCCTCTTCGCCCGAAGCCGCCGATTATATATCCCACTATGTGCGTGCCAACAAGCTTGAGGAGTATCTGGCGATGATCCGCGACACAAAGGCGGAGTGTTCTATTCCTGTGATAGCGAGCATCAATTGCTCAAAAGCAAGCGCATGGACCGATTTCGCTGTAAAGATTGAAGAGGCGGGCGCAGATGCTATTGAGCTGAATGTCTTTTGTTTATGTACGGATCTGAATACTACCGCCAATACGCTCTATGAGCTGTATATTTCTATTCTCAATAAAGTCAAAAAACGCATCTCAATACCAGTGATAATGAAGATTGGGAAAGGTTTTAGCAATATTCCGGGTTTGGTCAATCAGCTCAAACTGCATGAAGCGAGCGGCGTGGTGCTGTTTAATCGCTACTATCGTCCTGATATTGACATAGATACGATGGAAATTGTTTCGGGCGAAAAGTTCAGTACGCCAAACGAACTCGGCGACACGTTGCGTTGGACGGCTATTGTTTCCGGCTCCGTGCCTAATATATCAATCGCCTCTTCCACAGGCGCTCACAGTGCCGAAGATGTTATAAAATGCTTATTAGCAGGCGCTTCGGCGGTGCAGCTTTGCAGCGTCCTGTATAAGAACGGCATTGGGGAGGTAACGAAGATCCTTGAAGGGCTTAAAACATGGATGGATGATAAGAAATTCCGGACTGTAGCCGATTTTCGCGGCAGACTGAGTTTTTCCAATGCCGCCAATCCTTCAATGTACGAGAGGGCGCAATTTATGCGATATTTCGCTAAGTAACAAGCGCTTTGACGAAACAGAAAGCGAACCAGCCGCAAACTGCAAGCTTGAAAACCAAACCGAGCATAAAACCCATAAACGCTCCGAAGCCTGCTTTCAGGGCTTCGGAAAACTTTCTGCCTGCAAAAATAAGTTCGCCGAGAGTAGCTCCGAGAAACGGCCCTACAACTATGCCCCAAGGCGGAAAGATAAAAATCCCGATGATTGTCCCTACAACGCAGCCGAAGTTGCCCCAGTTGCTGCCTTTCCATTTTTTGACGCCGAAAATGGGCAGCAAATAGTCGGCCAACAGCGTCAATCCTACAAGTATAAGCCACCAAACAAGCTGATGGACAGAGAATTGCACACGATCGGTAAAATGCAGCAACAACATCCCTACATAAGCAAGCGGCGGTCCGGGCAGTACCGGCAGGAAACTGCCTATAATGCCTATAATCAGGCATATAGCGCCTGCTATGATAAGTATGATGTCCATAAAGCTTTAGCTTTTAGGGAGTTTTGACGCAACGGATAGCGTAAGCATCGGCGTTATCACCGTAATCATCCGAGCTGTACAGCTGTGTGTTGGAAGAGAAGACTCGGTAAGACCCTCCGGGTACCGGTTGTCCGGCCTGTAGAGCGGGAGTTCTTGTCCAGTATGCCATGCTGCCGCTTTCAGAAGCTGTCCCTGAAGCTATTAACTGACCGCCGGAATGACCTTGCGAAACGCTACGACCGAGACGGTAACCGCTGACGTACCATAACTCTTTGACGCCGCCTTGCCGGTAATACTCCCAAGAATAGTTGTTTATCATCCTGAAATACTGGCTGTTGCTGTTAATGCCTGCAAGAATATGTAGCGTCGCAACGTCGTTTTTGTCGGGCACTCTGTATCCATGCGGACAAGGGTCATAAATGGTTTTGGAAACCCCGCCCCATAGCGTGGAATCGCTTGTCGCCAACCAGTCTGCAGCAAGTCCAAGATTATCGTCGCCGTAAATGAATTTCGTCGGATTTTCAATAGTGTAATCAATGACATCGCCGGTAACGGTTCCTTTTGGCGTTACATCCCAATCCCAGCTTGTATTGCGGAGGATAGTGTTAGTTTTAGCTACCGAAAGAGTTGCCGTTTCGGAAGCCGATACGCCGTCGCCGCCGAAGAACGGGTCTTTTCTGCCCCATTGATATACGAATCCGTATTTTTCGGCGTAGGAGCCATACGATTCAATAGATAAGGCGCCTAAGTTCCTGTCCATAAATGTTTTACCTGATTCGTATGTAACGTCTTTAGGTTTATCTGTTATCCAGATGTGCCATGTCCACAGGATTTTCCCCGAAGAATTTTTTGCGGCTAACAAAACGTTGCCTTTTTTCAGGCTTGACATTACGGATCCGACATTAAAAGTGATGGAATCGCCTTTCAATGTGATATTGCTTATCAGGTCTTCGATGTTGGAAGTCGCGACAACTTGTGTGCCGGAAGCCCAAATCCAGTCTGCCGATGCGGCGCCTGTTATGGGAGCGCCATCGTTTTTACTTAACGGAATCGAATAGAAACCGGCTTCCGAAATGATATAGGTGTTGGCAGGTTCATCCCTGAAATTTTTCTTTAAAACATTGTCAGACACTATGTTATCTTTTCTCAATGTAGTTGCGACATCTATTAAACGATTGCGCGTTACACCTATCCCGTTTTCCGAAAACTCGTGTACAGACTTGTATGTTACGTTATCATCGCTTTGGGTCGTAATGACGGCGAACATACTGAAACTGTCATAGAAAGTATTGGATTCGTTCACAGGCGGAATCACAAACCATACATGCTGTTCAGTCGCAGTAATAAGCGGGCTGTTGGTAATGTTGGCGGTGGTTTTTGTTGTCGCATTTGACAGGGTTGTCGGGCTTGGAGGAGTATAATATGAATCACCCGGCGCTCTCGTCAACAAAATGCCGTAATCGCCGGCTATGTTAAGCAGTGAAGTATTGGGGTAGCCTTTCATGGAATAATAAATTTCTACCTGCTTGATTCTCTGGGTTTTAAAGTTTGGATCTGATAACAAGTCGGCGTTTGCCTTAATTTTTACACGAACTAAAGAGAGGACATTCTGAAGTCTAAGTTCAGGCACATTGTTATCTTTGATATTCACGGAATTGGCTGATGTTGAAATCATCAGCAACCTGTCCGATATTGATGTCGGGATAGAGTTGTCCGATGCGATGGCCTGATCCTGCACAGACGGGATTGAACCGCTGTATCTGTTGGTGGAAGTATTAACAACACTTGATGACGATGAATATGGATAATAAACCCTGTAACTTACAATAGAATCGGAACCTGCAGGCAGTTCAACGTCAACGGATTGGCTGCCCCCGCCCCCGTTCAAGGATACTGCGAAGTTTGGCGTTAAAATTGATGCGTCTTTGGAATTGGTTATAAAAAGTCCGACCTGTGCATTAAAGTTCTGTATCAACTCTGTTTCCGGTTTTATACGCAGGTGTAAGACAGGATTAGTCGGCTCCGGATCAGGGGGTGTAACCACTCCTCCTCCCTTGTTGTTTTCAACAACTTGCTCATATATACAACTGACAGGGAATAATACCAACATCAGTAATATGCTCATTATCAATAATATATGTTTCATAATCATCCTCTTTAGCTATAAATTAGTAAGTATCAGACTGCAAAGATACGAGATTGTTTTTCAATTCAAAAATTTTTTATGATTTTTTTTGCGATTTTCTTTGCGGATATAAAAATTTTATATAATTTTGCGCACAAATTCAAATTAAATGTGCATTAAATATGTCTGATATTAAGGTTAGAACAAGGGAATTGCTGATTGACGCAGCGAGACGGGTATTCGCACGCAAAGGTATTGCGCGCACTACGATGAACGATATTGCTGCGGCATCCAAGAAGGGACGCCGCACGCTGTACATGTATTTCAAAAGTAAGGCGGAGATTTCGTCAGTAGTGATTGAAAATGAGATGGAACGCTTGTATAATATGCTTGAAGCGGTTGAAAAACAAGATCTTCCGGCTGACGAGAAGCTGATAGAGTTTATTTATACTCGGCTTGAGGCGTTCAAAGAAGCGGTTACACGCAACGGCTCGCTTCGAGCGAACTTTTTCCATGACAGCTGGAACGTTGCCAAAGTGCGCAAAGGCTATAATTTACAAGAGATTGCGCTGATAAAGAAGATTCTCAACAGCGGGTTAGACGAAGGTATTTTCACGATGGAAGATCCGGAGATGACGGCGCTCATCATCCATTACTCTTTGAAAGGGCTTGAAGTGCCGTATATACGCGGGTTGCTGGGTGATACTCCCGATTCGCTGGCTCATCAAAAAGAAACAGTTATTAATCTGATATTTAACGGTATAAGAAGAAAAAAATGATGTATATTAACGCAACGGGGTACTATATCCCCGAAGAGAGGGTTACAAACGAGCATTTTGCTGAAATTGCGGGACTTACGGACGAATGGATAGTTCAGCGCACCGGCATCAGGACACGATCGCGGGCGCGTGCAGACGAAAATGTAAATACTATGAGCCTTCAGGCGGTTCGCAACACGCTGCCCTCGCTCCCTTACGATATAAGGGATGTGGACTTGATAATCTCTTCCACCTACTCGCCTTTCGATACGGTGGGGACGGCGGCGCATGTTGTGCAGCGGGAGTTCAAGATTGAAGGAGCAAAGGCATTTATGATGTCTTCTGCATGTTCTTCATTCTCAAATGCGTTGGAAGTTGTTGAGGGCTATTTCGCTATGGGTAAGGCGCATAAGGCGCTCATCATCGGGGGCGACAAAAACAGCGCCTACAGCAACGAAAACGATTTTAAGGCAGGACACCTCTGGGGCGACGCCGCCGTAGCATTCTTTTTATCTAATGTACGCGTGAGCGAAAACGACTGCGAGATACTTGAGGTTTATACCGAAGCGCTCGGTTGCACCGGCAAGGGACCGGAAGGAATACAACTGCGCCCGCGCGACGGGGGAATCAGCATGCCCGAAGGCAAGGATGTCTTTGTCCGCGCCTGTACTATCATGCCTGACAATGCGCGTCGGCTGCTTTCGCATCAAGGTTATACTTTCGATGATATGGCATATTTCATTGGCCATCAGGCTAATCTGCGGATACTTAAGAACATAGCCTCCAACCTCCGCCTTCCCGAAGAAAAGGTGCTAAGCAATATCGAAGAGTTAGGCAACACGGGATCGGCAAGTTGCGCCCTCGTTTTCGCGCAAAACCGCCCCAGATTCCGCAAAGGAGACCTTGTCTGCATCAGCGTCTTCGGAGGCGGCTACTCGGCAGGTGCTTGCCTGATTAGGATTTAATTTTTACGTTAAGTTTGGTTTTTTATAATATTTCATGTAATTTTGCCGAAAAATTCAAGTAAACAATGACACTTTTACAGAACAAGACTGCGCTGATAACGGGCGCTGCGCGAGGCATAGGAAAAGCTATCGCGCTCAAATTCGCTTCCGAAGGGGCGAACATCGCATTTACCGACCTGACAATAGACGAGAGCGGCAAGGCTACCGAAGCCGAGATAGCTGCTTACGGCGTGAAAGCTAAAGGTTACGCTTCCAACGCATCCATCTTTGACGAGGCTCACAAGACCGTCGAAGAGGTTCAGAAAGACTTCGGAAGCATTGATATTCTGGTAAATAACGCGGGTATCACACGCGACGGACTAATGCTGCGCATGACCGAACTGCAATGGGATGCTGTCATCAATGTCAATCTCAAGTCGGCTTTCAACTTCATCCATGCCGTTACGCCGGTGATGATGAAGCAGAAAGCGGGCAGCATCATCAATATGGCGTCGGTAGTAGGTGTGTCCGGCAATGCGGGGCAGGCAAACTATTCGGCTTCAAAGGCAGGGATGATAGGTTTGGCTAAGTCGGTCGCCAAAGAGTTAGGCTCACGCGGCATCCGCGCCAATGCCATCGCTCCGGGCTTCATTATCACCGACATGACGGCCGCACTACCCGAAAAAGTGCGCGAAGAATGGGAGAAAACAATCCCCCTGCGTCGCGGCGGCACGCCCGAAGATGTGGCAAAAGTAGCTCTCTTCCTCGCTTCCGACCTGTCAGGATACGTTACGGGGCAGGTCATCCATTGCTGCGGCGGGATGAACACTTAAATGAGTTGATAGATGGATGTTATTTTTGAGGATAATCATCTAATTGCGGTGAATAAGACCTGCCACGAGATAGTGCAGGGCGACAAAACGGGCGATGAGCCGCTTGCAGACACACTCAAAGCATATCTGAAGGAAAAATATGCCAAGCCGGGGAATGTGTTTGTTGGCGTGGCGCACCGCTTAGACCGTCCGGTAACCGGCGTTGTGCTGTTTGCGCGGACAAGTAAAGCTTTGGCACGCCTCAATGAGATGTTTCGTGACGGTAAAATCAAAAAGACTTATTGGGCAATAGTGGATAAAAATCCATCAATACCTTGCGATGACAGCGGCACTCTTACACATTGGCTTGTGCGCAACGAGAAGCAAAACAAATCGTTCGCTTACGACTCGGAGCAACCCAACTCCAAGAAAGCTGTTCTTCATTATAGAATCATCTCAAATTCAGACCGTTACAGTCTGTTTGAAATAGCGCTTGAGACCGGTCGCCATCATCAGATACGCGCTCAGTTGGCAAAAATCGGTTTTCCCGTCAAGGGAGATCTGAAATACGGTTCCCGACGCTCCAATCCTGATGGCGGCATCAGCCTTCACGCTCGCAATCTGCAATTCGTACATCCCGTCTCGAAGCAGGAAATTTCAATAACCGCCGAGCCACCGCAAGATAACCTTTGGGCTTTTTTGACGCAATCGGTATGATAATTTTTGTATAATAAAACGTAAAAACCAAAAAGATTGCGGAAAATTTGGATTTTATCAAAAAAGTTCTTACCTTTGCAGCCCGTTTAAGGAAAGATATATCGCGGGATGGAGCAGTGGTAGCTCGTTGGGCTCATAACCCAAAGGTCGCAGGTTCGAGTCCTGCTCCCGCAACTAAGGGGGTCGCTTTTTTTGGCGGCTCTTTTTGTAATAGGAAGATTTTGAGAATTGAGAATTAAGAGTGGAGAGTTAGGGGTTCACTTGAAATTAGGGTCTCACTTGAAACCCAAAATCCGGAACGTCAAACTTTAAACCTTAAACTTGAAACTTTAAACTTCAACAGCGGTTCTGTAGTTCAATGGATAGAACGGAAGTTTCCTAAACTTTAAATCCGGGTTCGATTCCCGGCGGGACTACTTTGATTGGCGCTAAATATCTGTATATCAGATAGTTAGTGCTTTTTATTTTTTGTTTTTGGCGATATTTTGGCGAATATATTAATGAACTAAACAGATCAATAATATTCTCTTACTTTGTGTCCATTTACTTTAACTAAAAAGCGCCCCCTGAAACAGGATTTCAACGTTGCTTTCTCAAAATGTTCAAAAAAAATCCCTCTCGGCGAAACATTTATTTCGTCGAGAGGGCAATGGATCCTCTGAAAATTTCAATTGATTACTTTACCAATCCGCTGTCTTTCAAAACCTGATTGACCTTGCGCGTAGCGTCGGCAGAGGCTTTGAAGGCTACTTTTTCCTCGTCGCTGAGCGGGAAGTCAACAACCTTCTCCCAGCCGCCCTTGCCGAGTACTACCGGCACGCCTATCGCCAGGTCGCTCTCGCCATACTCGCCTTCGAGCAGCGCACAGCACGGTAATACGCGCTTGGCGTCGTTGATAATAGCCTCCGCCATGAACGCCGAAGCAGCGCCCGGAGCATACCATGCCGACGTCCCAAGCAAGCCCGTCAGCGTTGCGCCGCCTACCTTTGTTGCAGCTACTACCTCGTCTAACTTCTCTTTCGGCAGCAACCCGCTCACCGGTACGCCTTTACATGTAGCTAACGACGTCAACGGCACCATAGTAGTGTCGCCATGACCGCCTATCACCGTCGCCTCTACGTCCAACGGATTGGCGCCCAAAGCCTGACTGAGATAGTACTTGAAGCGCGAACTGTCTAACGCGCCGCCCTGACCTAACACCCTGTTGCGCGGCAAACCGGAAATCTTTGCCGTAAGGTAGCACATCGCGTCCATAGGGTTGCTGACGATTATCAGCACTGCCTCCGGCGAGTACTTTAATGCACTGCCTACCACCGCTTTAACGATGCCCGCATTTGTGCCTATCAACTCTTCGCGCGTCATACCCGGCTTGCGAGGTATCCCCGACGTGATTATAACCACATCCGAACCCGCAGTTGCCGCGTAATCATTCGTTACGCCGCTCACACGCACGCCAACTCCCGTCAGCGACGCCGTCTGCATAATGTCGATGGCTTTTCCTTCCGATACTCCCTCTTTGATATCTATTAATACGATATCCGATGCCGCATTACGTTTGGCAAGAACGTCGGCGCAGGTTGCTCCAACATTGCCCGCGCCAATAACTGTTACTTTTGACATAATATTATATAATTTAAATTCAGACCACAAAGGTACATATTTTTATGATAACGTCAAAACTATGACTGAAAAAACTTAATTTTTAACGACCATCTCGGCGAACATGTCGAAGATGAACTCGGTGTCGGTGGGACCGCTGCTGGCTTCGGGGTGAAACTGCGACGAGAAGAAGGGTTTTGTGCGGTGGCGGATGCCTTCGTTAGTGCCATCGTTCATGTTGATGAAGAGGGGTTCCCAGTCGGCGCCGAGGGTGGCGTTGTCAACGGCGTAGCCATGGTTCTGCGAGGTGATGTAGCAGCGGTTGGTGCCTGCCTGACGGACGGGCTGATTATGGCTGCGATGTCCGTATTTTAGTTTGTATATCGTGGCGCCGCCGGCTTTGGCAAGCAGTTGGTTGCCCATGCAGATGCCGCAGATTGGCTTCGTACCGTCTAAGGCGCGGCGTATGTTTTGGACGGCGGCGTCGCAGGTGTCGGGGTCGCCCGGTCCGTTGCTGATGAACAAGCCGTCGTAGTCAAGAGTGTTGAAGTCGTAGTCCCACGGGACGCGGATGACGGTCAGGTCGCGCTTGCTGAGGCAGCGGATGATGTTGTGCTTCACGCCGCAATCGACTAATACCACCTTACGGCGCGTCGGCGAGGCGTTGTAGGTGATGACCTCCTTGCAGGAAACCTCGTTGACGTAGTTGATGGAGGAATAAACCGACGCGTGTACGTTACTGACGTTACTGACGGCTTCACTTGGAGTGAAGCCGTCAGTCTCCACGCCGCCGCCAGTCTCTCCGCTGCCAACTTCTATCCTCCCCATCATCACCCCCCTCTCGCGCAAGCGTTTGGTCAGGGCGCGGGTGTCGATACCGCACAAGCCGGGTATGTTTTCGCTGCGAAGCCAGTCGGAGAGCGTCGTCTCGGCGTTCCAGTGACTGCACTCGTAACTGTAGTCGCTTATTATCATTGCCTCGACATGTATGCGCTCGCTTTCCATGAAGCGCGAGACGCCGTTGTCGAGCAGCGTGCGGACGGGCGCGCCGTAGTTGCCTATCAGCGGATAGGTGAGAACCATCATCTGCCCTGCATACGAGGGGTCGGTGAGGCTTTCGGGGTAGCCGCTCATCGCGGTGTTGAAGACCACCTCGCCGGCAGCGTCGCGCTCGGCGCCGAAGGAGTAGCCCTCGTAGCGGCTTCCGTCCTCAAGTATTAATGTCGCTTTTGTTAAACTCATCTGTATATTAGGATTTTAAATATTCTTCTTCCATATAGTTGATAAACGCCTGATTGACCATGCGGACGCCGCCCGGAGTGGGATAGTCGCCCGAAAAATACCAGTCGCCCGGATGGTTGGGGCAGGCGGCATGCAGACCCGCAAGCGTCTGATAGACAATCTCTACCTTCGCCCGTATCTCCGGACCGCTGAGCATCTGCGCCATCTTGTTGGATATGTCGGCGTCGGTGAACGGCTCATAGACGTCCTTAACATAGTTTATAGCGGGCGAGCCTGCCACAATATGCTGTTTCTTAGCCTTATGATAGGCGTCCATGATGACGTCTTCGCGGTCGCGCTCTTTGAGCAGTTCTATCGCCGCCTTGAACGCGATGAACTGGTTCATGGTGGACATGTCGATGCCGTAGTAGTCGGGGTAACGGATTTGGGGCGACGACGATACGAAGATGATTTTGCGGGGGTTAAGGCGGTCGAGGATGCTTATGATGCTCTGTTTCAGCGTAGTACCGCGCACAATACTGTCGTCTATCGCCACGAGGTTGTCTATGCCCGCGCGGATGCTGCCGTAGGTGATGTCATAGACGTGGGCGGCGAGGTCGTTGCGGTTGTTGGTCTCGGCGATGAACGTGCGCAGTTTGATGTCTTTGAGCGCCACCTTCTCGCTGCGGATGCGTTGCGAGAGGATGCTTTTTATCTCGTCCGGCGTGATGCTGCCGTTGCGCTCGATTATCTGCTTGGTTTTCAGCGTGTCCAAGTATTTTTGCAGACCTTCGAGCATCCCGTAATAAGCAACCTCGGCGGTGTTGGGGATGAACGAGAAAACAGTGTTATCTATGTCGTAATCAATCTTTTGCAGGATAGGCTCAACGAGGTTCTCGCCTAATTTTTTACGCTCGCGGTAGATGTCGATGTCGCTTCCCCGCGAGAAGTATATTCTCTCGAAAGAGCAGGCTTTCAGTTCTTTCTGCGGAAGTACCTGTTTGAGAGACAATTCGCCCTTGCTGTTGATAATCACCGCCTCGCCGCGCTCTATCTCGTGTATCTCGTCTATCGGCACGTTCATAACGGTCTGTATGACAGGTCTTTCGGAGGCGATGATGATTATTTCGTCGTCGGCATAGCGGAAGGCGGTGCGTATGCCCCACGGGTCGCGCAGGGTGAAGGCTTCGCCGCTGCCGGTTACGCCGCAGATGACGTACCCGCCGTCCCATGTCAGGGCGGTCTTCTCGATGACTTTCGACAGGTCGATGTTATGCTCTATCGCCTGCGTAATGTCCATATTCTTAAGGCCTTCGTCTTCGTACTTGCGGAAAAGGCGCTCTGCTTCGCGGTCTAAGCGATGTCCGAGTTGTTCGAGGATGAAATAGGTGTCGGCAAAGTGTCGCGGGTGCTGACCGGTGAGTGTGAGGTCGTGAAATATCTCGTTGACGTTGGTCATGTTGAAGTTACCGCAGAGCGCGAGGTTGCGCGCCCGCCAGTTGCTTCTGCGCATAAAGGGGTGAATATAAGCGAGTCCCGACTTGCCGGTGGTGCTGTAGCGCAGGTGTCCCATATAGAGTTCGCCGGCGAAAGGCAGTTTGGCGCTCGCGTAGGCAGGGTCTTTGAGCAAGCCCGACGGCACGTGCTTGAAGTTGCGGTAAACGGCTCTGAAGATGTCCGTTATCGCGCTTGTGCCGGTAGCCCTCTCGCGAAACATATATTCCTCACCCGGTTTGGCGACAATCTTGACGCACGCGAGACCGGCGCCTTCCTGCCCGCGATTGTGCTGCTTTTCCATCAGCAGATAGAGTTTGTTGAGCGCATACATCCACGTCCCGTACTTCTCCTGATAGTATTCGAGCGGCTTCAGCAGCCTCACCATTGCCACTCCACATTCATGTTT
>JAISTJ010000067.1 GCA_031272655.1 Tannerella sp. | reverse complement strand
AGGGGCCCAGCAGGATGGGCGTGTTGAAGCTCGTCCCGCCCCCCTGACCGGACATCCTCCCCGCATACAGCAGGAATATCAGCATTGTTAACAGGCGCTTCCGCATGATTGAGGTAACTTTTTAGTTATTATCAAACTCAAATTTCCCACTTCTTCTTTCGCCGGTGTTTTGCAACTTGCCGAACTGACATGGTCGGAAAATCGCAGCAAAAATACAAATAATTATTGACATCAACAAGGCAAATTTTATATCCCCGTTTATTATGCGCCACCAGCTGACATCATGGGCTTGCCCCCCATCTGCAGTTCCAGCATTCCGCCTTTCATTATATCACCGTATTCAAGGTAATATTTGTTGTACTTTTTCCCGTTCAGGGTGGACGATTGGATATAAATATTTGTTGGAGAGTTGTTTATAGCCTTAATAATAAAGGTCTTGCCGGAAGGAAGGTTGAAACAAATCTCGTCGAAAACGGGCGATGTCAGTTCGAAGCGCGTTTCGCCCGGACAGACCGGATGAATGCCGCTTGCTGCGAGGACGTACCAAGCCGACATCTGTCCGAGGTCTTCGTTGCCGATGATGCCGTGAATACCCTCTTTGTAGGCGTTGTCGCAAATAAAACGCGACCAGCGCTGCGTTTTCCATGGCTCGCCGAGACGGTTGTACAGGAACGGAATATGATGAACCGGCTCGTTGGAATGATTGTAGAACTCGTTCCAGCTAAAGTCTGCCGGAGTGTTGGCAAACAGGTAGTCAAGCTCTTTAAGGGTCTTGTCTTTGCCGCCGATAAGCTTCACAAGTCCGGGTATATCATGCGGCACGAACCATCCTTGCTGAAAAGGGTTACATTCCACAGCGCCGTAGTTTTCATGCAGCCGTCCGCGCTTGGTGTATGGCAGGAACTCGCCTTTCTCGTTCTTTGGCCAGAACCACTTGATGCTGTCGTTCCAGACGTTTCTGTATGATTTTGAGAGCTTTATATATTTTTTGTAATCGTCTTTCTTGCCGAGCGCTTTTGCCAACTGCGCCATACACCATTCGGTATAAGCATATTCGAGCGTGGTTGAGACAGAGCCGCGCCATACCGTATCAGGCATGAATCCAAGCCTTTCGTTGCCCCAAATCTTCGAGGTATTAACCCCGAAGCGATATGCCTTGTCTATGTCGAAGTTGCGTATCCCCTTTGCGTAGGCGTCATAAATAACTGATATAGTGGGATTTCCTACCATACATTCGTCGCTGTAGGAGTTAAAGAACACCCAGCGGCAGAGGTAGTTGCTGCCGTTTTCTTTGGCAAGGGTGATGAGCGAGTTGAGCATATCGCTGACTATTTGGGGCGCAATGATTGTCAGCAGCGGCATCTGACTGCGGAAGACGTCCCACCCGCTGAAGAACATCCTCTTGTTGAAAGAGGACGTCTCGTGAATCTGTCCGTCGCCGCCCGGATATTTGCCGTCCACGTCGGCGACGAGACGCGGGTCTATCATCACGTGATACAGGGCGCTGTAAAATATTCGCTTCTGTTTTTCCGAACCGCCTTTGACGGTAATCGTAGCCAATGCTTTGTCCCATGCGGCGCGGTTGCGTTCGTAAGCGCCGTCGAAATCCATGTCGGCAATCTCCGCATTGAGGTTAGCAGCGGCGCTTTTTTCACTCACAAACGAGACGCCTACTTTCATCAGCACCTGTTCGCCTGCTTTGGTTTCAAATTCAGTGAAGAAGCCAAGATGCTTGCCTTCGATGTCGCCTTGAAAATCGCGGATTATTGTGGCATCTTTTATAAGTTGCTGATAATCATCTTTTAAAACGTCATCCATTTTTCGCGGATGTCCGTCGGGGATATTGGCGCTCCAGACGCCGTAATTCTTTAACGGTTTGGAGAATACGGCATAAAAGTGAAGGGTGTATTCGGCTTTCCCGTTGCCATAGCCCCAGCCGCCTTCTTTGGGCGTACATACTATATAGCCTTCTATTGCATTATCGCCGACGCGACGCACTTTTTGCAGCGCCGACGTGCCTGCAACGCGGTGCGTAAGGTCAATCTGGATGCGCGACTGTCTGTTTTCTGGATAGGTGAAGCGGAAGAAGCCCGCATGAGGCGAGCAAGTCATCTCGGCTTTTACGCCATAGTCGGTGAGTTCGGCGGAGTAATAGCCTGCACGGGCAGTCTCCGTCTGTTTGTTGAAGCGCGAGCGATAGCCTTCGTCTGGGTTGTCGAGCGTTCCGGCAACGAGTTTCATCTCGCCGGTAGCGGGCAGCACGAGGAAGTTACCGAGGTCTCCGCCCCAGCCGCAGCCACTCATCTGCGTCAGGGCAAACCCTTCAACGCTCTCATGCTCATAGCTGTAGCCCGAACCGTTGTCGCCGCCATAGATTGTGTTAGGGCTGACCTGTACAAGTCCGAAAGGCGACGCCGCCCCCGGAAACGTCTTACCCGCTTCATAGCCCTGAGTAGTAGCCCCTACGAATGGGTCAACATAATCCGAGAGCCGTGTCTGCGCCTGCGCCTGTAGAGCTATAATAACAAATAACACCAAAAACCGTTTCATAAATCTCTTAATTCTTAATTTTTAATTCTTAATTTTTAATTCTCAATTCTCAATTTTCAATTTAACCGGTCCGCTTACGCCCGAATCCTGCAGTCCCGAAGTCGCTGTCAGCACATTCGAAATATGGCTCCATACCGATTTGAGCCGGCCGTATTCCCGCAAGTCACCAATAATGCGATTACGGCAGGTTGTAGCGACAGTAATTTCAAGATGATTATTCTTTTCGAGCAATCCCGTTACGGGAATATCGCTGTTCGGCATCCAGATATTGCCCAGCGGCGTTTCGTTGAGCGTCGCTTCGCCGGCAGCCGAAAATTGACCGAAATTGAGGAAAACCGTTGATGCTTCCTGCAGAAAATCAGCGTCGGAAATCTCGAAATCAATCTTATACGTTGCGTAACCGGAAAAATATTTCACAATAGGCTGTTCAAAATCGGTAAACGAACCGAAAGTTGAAATTTCGATCGAATCGGTCGGTGCGTCGCAGTTGAGCGGTTGAAAGATGATTTTACCACTGAAATTATTGATTTCAAGCTCTTTGCGCGGAGTGATAATTGTCGTGAAAGGCTTTTGGACAGGTGAAGCGGCAAGAATGTTTTTCCCTTCCCTGAAAACGACAAACAAAGATTGAGCCGCGTCAAAGATTATCGGAACATGCAATATGCCGATGTTATCTTCGTAATAATCAGGCGTATGAATCACTCCCGTCAAAGGATCCCAAATCTCAGGCGTTCTGCCTTTGACGCGGAATGTTAAATCTTTTTCCGCATTTGTTTGCAGCTGATTTACAAAGAAATATATGTCGGCATCCGAGGTCTTTTTGTGGATAAATGCTATATTGTTGATGTCTTCGCAGGGGAAGGCGGCGTTGGCTATTATTTTCTGGATTGCTTCACTTCGTTCGCAATGACGGGGAGAGGGTTCGCAATGACCTTCCCTGATCATATCGGAAAGCGAAATCAAACCTTCCTGCTGCATTCCGACGATTGTAGCGCCATCTTTTTTCAGCCGCTCAATCTGTTTCATCGTCGAGTAAGTCATTAACGGCTTATCGGGCAAGACAAGAATTTCATATTCCTGTCTGTCAGGCACTTTGAGCTTCCCGTCGGCCGTAACTATAAGTTTCGACAACACATCCGCGTTGCATGGAACAGCCTTCACGTTGCGTGGCAGACTGTCAATATAGCTGTTCGCGAAGAACTGCGGCATCTGGTCGCCGATGAAATAAAGAATCTCTGCGGCAATCTCGCCTTTTTGAAGCAAATATTGCACCCGCGCCTGATACTCAAGCCATCCGCGTGAATAATTCCAGAACGGATTTGAGCGGTTCAAGACCGACCCGTGCCCGCCGAGCGTTACGCCAGGCATGCTGTCTAACGCCTGATGCACGTAGCTGTGAAAAATCATCTGGTTTATGCCCGCGCAATAAGCCATGTCGCCAAACAATTTGAGATTGGCGGGCGTTTCGCTGTAGTGCGCATAACCCGTGTATGCCTCCGCTCCCACGACGCGCGGCTTGTAAAAATTATGCGTGAAGGCGGCGAAATTAGTCCAATCTTCCTGATTTTCAGGCCTGTAATTGACCGTGTTATCGTTGTCGGGGATAGCCCAAAACTCGAACATCGGCATGTCGAGGATGCTGTTTGTCCGCAGTACGTCAAGCGGCGGATAAGGCCCCGTATTGCCGTAGGCCGCCTCTGCATGCAGCTCCAGACCGTATTTATGGCTCAGGTCGCTGAAATGCCTGTAATAGTTTTCTTCCATCAGCTCGGCGAGCGTAAGGCGAAAATCATACAGAAAGCCTTCGGTAGCTTCAACGCTCTCCATCGTCTCCCCGCAAAGTACAGGTAACCAGTCTGTTACCTCGTATCCGCGTCGCTTCAGAAATTCATCGGGGAAAGCCTTCGTCCATGTATGGAAACCTTTTTCCCAGCTGTCCAAAAGCAGGAATTTGAACGTATTACCAGTAAAATCGCCTGCCGTTTCTATCAGTTTGAGCGGGAAGTTGCGAAAATGCAGGTTAACGGCGGCCGTATCCAATTTATCACATTCCAAACCCGTACCTTCAACCGTCGCAGGGCCGTTTATGGCGCCCGTAGAGGTGTATCCGAAGCGGAACACAACCCAGTCGCCTTCAGGCGCTTCCCAGTCAAGCTCACCGTCGGGCTTCATGCGGTCGGTAAGGTTTATCATTGATAACTTGCTGAGTATCAGGTTTTTATCGAGGCTGTCCGCTCTTTGATATATAATTGAAGGGTCAAGGATACGCCCCGACGCCACTTTTTCGAGATAAAACGGCACTGTAGGGCTGTAAACGGGCTTTTCGTCCCCGCCAAGCAGTTGCACCTCCGCGAAAGCCGCCTGATGCCACGGGCGCAAGTTATAAATACGGCTCACTTCAAGGCGGAAATATTTTGCCGTAACTGACGGGAAATCAATCTTTTGAGGCGTGTAAAACTTCTCGGTATCAAACTCCGCCGTTTTGCGGTAATGTTTGCCGTCGTCCGAAGCCGAAAGCGTGTATCCGACCCGTTTGTGACCAGGGAAATAAAACGCCCCTTTGAAATTCAAAAGTATTGATATTGAGGATTTTGTAACGGGTTTTCCGTAAATGAATGTTACGGAAGTATTCTGGAATATCGGCAGCATGCTTTCGGGGCTGCCGTCTTTCAAAACGCTACCGTCAATGGTGTCGTTGAGCATCACCGTTACATCTTGAAGGTCTGCGGCTGTTGCGGCGGGATATGCGGTGCGGCACGCTATGACGGCGACATCCCTGTAAAAGTCAATGTCACAGAGGGGTTTCGGCAGGACGGCGCTTTTTTGTCCGCCTTTGAAAGCCGTTTTAGTGAAGACGAATTTTTTCATTGACATTTCGGGCGTTATCCACGGGCCGCCCGAAGCGCTCCAACCGTCGCAGTTGTGCACGCCGAGGGTGATGTCCAACCGTGCGGCTTCTTTCAATGCGTGGCTGAACATGTCATACCACCGTTCCGACCCGAAAGGAGTTTCCTCTTTCAGCATCCCTTCGACGTAGAACGCACCCGCATTCAGGATCGTAGCCTGCGAAACGCCTTGCGCCCGCATGGATTCAAGGTCTTTGGTAATCCCTTCTTTAGTGATTTGCCCCGACAGCCAGTGCCACCATGTATGCACGGCAAACTCCCGCGGCGGATTTTTGAATGTCTCGCCGTTCAAAATATCCCCGTCAACAGTCGTCCGTTTGCATCCTGATAGCAGTAATACTGTGATTATCAAAATATTAATCTTCCCAAACCTCATCATAATTTTTTCTAATGAAGTTGCAAAGATAATTAATTTTATGATTTAACGGGCGATTAAACGGATTTTTTAAAATGCCACGTTGATTCCGGCCATCACTGTTTGTTTGGGCATGGGGAAACCTTTCAAGATTTCGTAGTTTCTGCCGTTGAGGTTTTCGCCGTTCAGGAAAAGCGTCAGTCCGCGTTGTTGCGTGCCGAAAAGGTATGATACGCGGGCGTCAAGCAGGTAATAAAACGACATCAGTTCGTTAACGGCGCCAATCTTGCGCATGCGGTTTACGGTCTTGACGTCGGCGGAAAGCGTCAGCCCGCCTATTTTATATGCAGCTTCGCCGAAAAACATGCTCTTTGGGGCGCCTTCGGTCGGGACGCTCGTCATCAGATGGCTGTAAACGGCGTTCAGGCTTAATGACTTCAACGGAAACCACGACAGTTCAAGCTCCGTACCATAGTTGGTTTTATTGGTAACATTTGTAAGTTTGCCGTTAACGGCTTCGATAAGATTTTCGGCATCAAGATAATAGGCTGTCAGTTCGGCAAAAAACTTATTATCAAACAGATACTGTCCGATTGAAGCCTCATAGTTTTTAAGCGTTTCGGGTTTCAGGTCGGGGTTGGCGATAGAGTAAGGAGGGTATGAAATATAAAGTTCGCGGATGTTCGGACTGCGATAACCTTCTGAATATGAGAGTTTTATGCTGTTACCCGTGAAAGGACGCAGAGCGACGCCGACCTGCGGATTAAGGCGTCCGCCGTAAGCGTCGTTATGCTCGTAGCGAACTCCTGCATTGAGGCTCAAGATATTGAAAAAGTCCTGCTGCACAATAGCATAGCCTGCAATTTCATTGACCGAACGGCTTACAATCTCGCTTGTAATCCCGTTTGTAAGGCTGTCGTTCCATGCGTGCCCGCCCCAATTCTTGTAGTCGAAGCCTGCAGTGAAGCTGTTGCCCTCGAACAGTCTGAAAGTCTGGTACAAAAGAATGCCCGCATTGTGATCCGATGACTTGAAGAGGAAAGCAGGGTGCATCTGGCTTGAAAAGGAACTATAGCCGTTGTTTATCTCGTGCCGTCCCCAATTGTAAAAGAGCTGCACGGCGCCCGACGAGCGTTCAAAAGTGTTCGTCAAACTAACGGAACCCGTACCCCTGAATATATCCATCAGGTTGTCTTCCAAAGGGTTATCAATCGGGCCAGGGTTCTGATTATGCGATTTGGCAAGGCTCGCAATGCCTTTCAGGTTGAAACTCTCGTTGAGTCTGTAGCCAAGATTCGCGAATCCGTTGGTAATATTGAAGTCGGAGTTTTTGCGCAAGCCGTCGGTGCGGTCGTGGTTTACGGAAACGAAACTGCTGAAATCGCCTGCATTATATCCGTTGTTAATCAGGTACTTCTGTGTGTTGTAAGAGCCGTACATAACCCTCGCCTGCGTATGCCGACCGTCTTCCTGTTGGCGGCGGGTGATGATATTTATGACCCCGCCCATTGCATTAGAGCCATAGAGCAACGAGCCAGGGCCGCGTATAACCTCAACACGCTCAACGTCAGACGCTACATAACTGTCGGGCAACGAATGTCCGAATATCCCCGCCCATTGCGGCTGACCGTCAAAAAGCATTAACACCTTGTTACCCTGACCGATACCGCGAATATTGACCATCCCAGCCGAGTTGGTATTCACCCCGAAGCCCGTCATGCCCTTTTCGGTAACGAAAAGCGAAGGCACGCGATGCGAAAGCACCGTCAACAACGCCGACTCGCCGCTCGCTTCAATCTCCTGCCTGCCTATAACCGAGATTGAAAGGGGGATGCTGTTGCGGTTAACCGCAATTTTGTTGGCTGTAACAACTATCTGCTGAAGATTGACGGTAGTATCAACAACCGACTTGTCATCATCTTCCGCAGCCGCCGCAAATACCTGTGTAGCAGCGCATAAACTCAATAATAAAAATGTAGTTCTCATTTGATTCGTATTTAATTCGCTGCAAAGGTAACACGATTTTTTTAATTCGTGTTACATCAGGTAATATTTTATGATTATTTAACTGTTTTATAATGCAGCAAAACGGAGCCAGGCTTGCCGTTCGCCCAGAGCATCAGGCGTTCGCTCATCTGTTTGCCCGTCATGCGCTGTGTCTGTCCGTTGTTGTCATTATAGATCTCGTATGTAGCCTGCGGGTCAAGTCCCTGTAACTGAACGGGATAGCGGTCGGAAGCCGTTTGTGCGCGGCGGAAACCCACCACGATGCCCGAATTGTCGGCAGGATTGTGCATCTGGTACGCAAGCCAGATATCATCGGGCGTAGTGTCGAAAATGCCCGTCAAAGGATAGAAGTCTTCATAAAAATAAGGGCGGTATTTTTTGAATTTTGCCATTACCTGCTGCATGTCGGCGACCGTGTTTGCAGGCGTATAGAGGTCGAAATTAGTAACGAGCGCCGCCCCGAGCGCCGAACGAAACATATAGTCCGACGGGTCGAAAATCCCCGCTCCGTGCTGTGAAAGGAAGAAATTCAACCCGTAGGAATAACTTTGTTTGCCGCACGGTTCCTGATAGCTGTAATCGGAGCTCCAGAGCGGGAAGCTGCGCGACATCGTTTCCAAATCTATCCGTCGCCCTCCCGACGCGCAGTTGTCAATTTTTAACTTTGGAAAACGTGCGATGAGATAGTCCCAAAAAGCGTAAAGCCCCTCAATATGACGTATTTCCATCATGCCGATGCGGTCGGGCGCCTCGTTTGCCGTCCAGAACGATTTGCCCGGATGGTTGAAGTCCTGACGGTAGATGTCAATGCCCGTTTGCTCAATCATGTCGCCTACGTGGTTGCAAAGCCACTTCAAGGCGTCGGGGTTGCCAAGGTCGAGCAGCGCCGAGTTGCGTGTCGGTGAATGAAGAAGCCATTCCTGATGGTTGTTGGCGAGCCACGAGAAGCGGCTGACTCTTTCAGGCTCAAACCAGAGCAGGAAACCCGCGCCGAGCCTGTGAGCCTCGTCTGCGAGCGGCTTAAGCCCGCGTGGAAAACGGGTAGTGTCGGGCGTCCACGTGCCTACGATGTCGCACCAGTCATAGTTGGGCGCACCCGAATCGGTGTACCATCCCGCATCGAGCCACAATATTTCTGGAACGATGTCGAACATTTTCATCCTCCGCGCCATGGCTATGGCTAATTCTTCGGTAAGGCAACCGTTTTCGGTGCAGGGTTTCGGTCCCGTCATTGCAAACCCCGATGCGTAAGGCGCTTCGGCGAGCTTGCCGTCTATCCGTCGGCTGTAGTGGGCGAGCTGAAAGCGGCGGAATTTGTTCTGCCCAGCCATAAGGTTTTCACCCTCCCAGAAAACAAGCGCTATTCGGGGCGTGCGGATGGTCTCGCCTGCTTTCAAATAAAGATGGAACCGTTCCATTCCCGCCGTCAGGCTTACCTTTTTGCCGTTCACGGCGGTGATGTCGGCCTGCCAGCCGCCTGTCCAACCCACAGCCGTTACCACTCCCCCTTTGCCGTCGGGATTGATGATGTTAAAAAACGGGAAAGCCGTATGGTCGGACGAGCGTCCGCCTTCGGGCTGCAGGTGAAGCGTCCCTGCGGGCTGAAGCGGCGTTTGCGAGACAAGGAAATCCGACCTCGCGCCGATGCTCCCGCGGGCGTGCAAAACGGAAAAAGCGCCGTCTGAACGGGTTTCAAAAGTCTTGTCCACTACCTTGAAACTGTCCATCAAAGGCGTATCCTTGTCGGATGTATTCGTAAGCCGCATGACCCATTCCACCGCCCCGAAATCCGTGAAACCCGTTACGTCGCACTCAATTTTCAGCCCCGTAGCGGCATCCCGCCATACGAAATGCTTCCCGACGCTGTTAGGCTCCGCGCTCGACCACTCTTCGGACGAAAAATCCCATTTGCGGATGAACTCGTCCGACCGTATCCCGTTGTAAACAAACGAGAACGGCGGCGTTTTCCCCTTTCCGAAATTAGCGGAAATCCACTTGTTTACATCAACTTTGGCATCAGCAGTTACTTTCGCCGAAGCCTCAAATCCGGCAACAAAAGCCGCAAAAATTAAAACGTTGATTATCAATCTCTTCATAGCATATTATTTTGTCAATTGAGATACAAAGGAACAAAAAATTTAAGAAAAACCAAAATCCGGATAGGGGTTTTTTCAAGTTGAAACGTTCTTAAGAGTATGACAACCGAAAAAATAAATATTTTAACAGCCCGTTACTTCTCCGATGAAATCCTTCCGGAAGAGAAGGAAGAGTTGTTTCGCGCCGCTTCCGAAGACGACGAAGTGCAGCGGCAGTTTGCCGACATGCTGGCTGTGAAAGCCGTCTTAAATTCGGAAAAACTTTGCACCGACGCTGTAGAAGCCGACAATCGGTGGGACGAGTTCCGGAATCTTAATAACAGGCGCAAGCGCAACACCGTCATATTGATGGTTTCAAAATATGCAGCCATCTTCATTGCAGGTGCAGCGCTGATGTTTGCAACGCTTATCCCGAAAAACGAAAGCGCAGTGCAGGCGATGAACTCTCTGACAGCGCCTCCCGGACAACGCGCCAACCTTACCCTCAGTGATGGCACTACGGTATGGCTCAACTCAAACTCGACTATCGTTTATCCGGGTCAATTCGCCGGCGCAGAGCGCGAAGTAACGCTTATCGGGGAGGCATATTTTAATGTAACCCGCGACGAAGGCGTTCCTTTTCATGTCAAGACGAAACATATTGATGTAGAGGTGTTTGGCACCGAATTTAACGTATCGGACTATGATGAACAGTCGCAACCCGAAGTGCAGCTTGTGAGAGGCAGTGTCTCGGTAAAATCGAAAGGCATGAAAGAGCCATATTTACTGAAAGAAAATCAGAAAGTTACGTTTAACGACAACCGGATTGTTTCGGTTGAAAATATGGACGAGCCGAAAGACAAAACCGCACAAATAACGTCGAAGTTAGTACCAAGCCCAGTCAAAAATGTATTAAAAATAGACAACATTCCGAATAAGGACTATTTCCTTTGGAAAGAGGGGCTGCTCAGTTTTAAGGATGAGAAGGTGAGCGACATCTTCGACAAACTCAGCTCATTCTATAATGTAAAGATAGTGGCCGACACTGCAGCGCCTTTTATGTCAAGGCATTATACCGGCAAGTTTCATACTATTGACGGTGTAGAGCAGGCTATCAAAGTGCTGCAGTTAGAGCATAGATACACTTACACGCGAGATGACAATAATGTTATAACAATCAAATAATTATGCCTATGGGAAAGGAAAAATAGACTGCTGCAACATAAAAAAGTCGGGAAGCGTTCCAGCGCATCCCGACCTCGGGTTTAATACCCATTAAAACAAAATTGAGATTTTAATTCAAGAAGTCGAACTTAATGAACATACAAAATTATGAATAATATTTTAAATTACCAAACCATAAGAGTTATGAGAAATACTCTAATTTTTTTAACTATTTGTCTTTCAGCAGTTTTCGCAGAAGAGGCAAATTCGCAACTCGCCAAAATTAACATTCATTTAAGAAATGAGAGGTTGTTAACGCTCTTTGACGAGATAGAAAAGCAGACCGATTTCCTGTTCGTTTATGACAACACGGCAATAGATGTCAGGCGGAGGATATCAATGGATGCCGAGAACACTTCGGTAGCCGAGGTGCTTTCAAACACTTTCGCTAATTCGGATGTTATTTACGCCGTTGAAGGCAAGAATATCATGCTGATGAAGCGCATGATTGGTGCTCCCATGCCGCAGCAGACAGGCAAGCGCATCACGGGAATAATTGTAGATGAGACCGGCGAGCCTGTCCCGGGCGCCAACGTAGCTGAAAAAGGCACTACCAACGGCATCAGTACCGACGCCGACGGAAGGTTCTCTTTAACAGTCAAAGACGCCAAAGCCGTACTAAGAATCACCTACATCGGCTACGCCACCCAAGAAATCACGGTAGGCAACCAGACAGACCTGCGAATCACGCTGTTTGAAGACGCCCAAAACCTTGACGAAGTGGTTGTAGTAGCTTACGGAACGGTTAAGAAGAAAGACCTGACAGGGTCTGTAACTTCGGTTTCGGCCGACCAAATGAAAATCCAGCAGGTATCATCGGCCTCTCAAGCGTTGGTGGGTCTTGTCCCGGGCGTCCAGTTTGCTCAAAGTACCGGACAACCCGGCGCCGAAGCCGATATCCGAGTGCGGGGCATGGGGTCTATTTCCGGCGGAACAAGTCCGTTGGTCGTTGTTGACGGCATACCTACAAGTATGAGCTTAAATTCTATCAATCCGTCTGATATAGAGTCTATTGTAGTTTCTAAAGATGCTGCTTCAAACTCTTTGTACGGTTCACGTGCAGCAAACGGGGTTCTGCAGGTTACAACGAAAAAAGGCAAAACCGGTAAGCCCAAAATAGATTTTGATGTCAGGGTAGGAACATCATCCCAAGGAGTGCCGTTTTTCGATATGATTACAGATGCGGATAAATATTACGAATATGTATATCAGGGCAACTATAATTATATCAAGTATTATTCCGGCAGGGCAGAGCAGTTTAAGTCAATGTCCGATCAGGAGTTGCGCCAATATGCTGCCGATAACCTGTTTAAAATGAACGGGAACACACTTGGCGCGGATAATGGTCTCGGCAATTATCTGTTATATCGCATTCCCGAAGGCTCTACTTTGATTGACCCTTCAACGGGCAAAGTCAGAAGCGACGCGAAATTGCTGTATCAGGACGATTGGGCGGACTACTTTATTAAAACCGTTCTCCGTCAGGAGTATAATGCCAATATCAGCGGAGGAACAGACAATATGGATTACTATTTCTCTTTGGGATACCTTGGTAATCCTTCTTATGTAATGGGCTCTACATTCGACAGGTATTCCGCCAAAATGAAAATTAACACCCAGATAACCAAATGGTTAAAAGGAGGCATGAATCTGTCGTATTCCAGAACTTATTCAAACGCCCCCGGTTATTCCGGCGGTACCGTTAATACTAATATTTTTGTCTGGTTAGGGCTTTTCGCCCCGACCTGGCCGTTGTTTGCCCATGATTTGGACGGCAAGATAAAATATGACGAAGATGGCAAACCGATCTGGGATTTAGGTACCGGACAAACCGATTCCCCTCTTGGGAATACAAGGAGGACAACTTTCCCGGGCTACTCTCCGGGAGTCTATTTTGACAAGGATCTTAGTGAAACGACAAGGAATAATCTCAACGGTTATACTTATTTGGAAGCAACGTTGCTGAATGATTTTAAGGCATTTATAGACTTGAATATGGATGAAATTCACCAGTTAAGCGTGAGTTACGGCAATAACGAAAGCGGAACTGCGGCTCGCGACTATCACGGCACAATTTCAAATTCATGGTACAGATATTTGACTTTAAATTCCACTCAACGTTTGACTTATGACAAAAATTTCGGTTCTCATCACGTAGATGCTTTGATAGGGCATGAATTTAGATGGAGCACGAGTAAATACATGAGCGGCTCGAAGAGGAATCTATTCATGGTGGACAGGCCATCGCTCTCTAATGCTCTGCAAATAAGCGGATTAAGCGGAGGCGAAGAAAGCAGCGCACTTGAAGGCTACCTTGCAAGAGCCAATTATAATTATGCCGGCAAGTATTATTTGTCATCCAGTATCAGAACCGATGGATGGTCGGGTTTCCGAGGCAACAAATGGGGAACTTTCTGGTCGGTAGGCGGCGCTTACCGAATAACTCAGGAATCATTCATGCAAGAAAATGCACCATGGTTAAACGAGCTGAAATTGAGAGTGAACTATGGCACGCTCGGCAATAATAACATAGGACTGTATAGCTGGACGGATATCTGGCAGATTTCCAATGCCGGTTCTATCGGCACGCCTGTGTTATCCGTATCACAGACCGCATTTGGCAATCCCACACTTTCATGGGAAAAAAATTACGGCTTTGATGTAGGTTTGGATTTCATTATTGCAGACCGTTTTACAGGTTCTTTAGATTATTCTAACAAGAAAACCAAAGACATGCTCTGGTCTGTTGCATTAGCGGCATCTACAGGGCAATCTTCCGCTACGCAAAACATAGGGGAAATGCTGAATACAAGTCTTGAACTGGATTTGGGCTATGACATAGTCAAAAATAAAGACTTTTACTGGAATGTTGGAATTAATTTGTCTAATTATAAAAATGAATTGACAAAAATGCCCGATCAGATAGGCACAGAGGTATATCCCGGCGTTCATGGCTATGTAACTGAAAACTATCTTCGCGGCATCGGCAAAGATTATTTCAACCTGTATATGTACCGTTATGCCGGCGTTGATAAAGAAACCGGGATAGGCTTGCTGTACAAGGAATTGCGTTATGATTCCGATCTGGAGAAATACCCGGGTCATAAATTAGGCGACATTGTAACAACGACCGATCCTAATGAAGCGACCAGATTTGAACTCGGCTCGCCCAAAGCTTTGCTTTATGGCGGTTTCCATACCAACATAAAATTCAAGGATTTTGATGCCGGAATGATAGCAAGTTACCAGTTAGGCGGCAAAATCATCAATTTGACATACCAGTATTTAACAGGAATGACTATTGGTCGAGGCGTTTCTACCGATATGCTTGATACGTGGTCCCCCGAAAATCCCAACGGTAAATATCCGATGAGAATGTTAGGAATGTCAAGGGATTTATCTTTTCAGCCTGCCGGCGGCAGCGCCGGACAGTACTCCGATTTCTATTTATTTAATGCAAGTTATCTGAATATGAAGTCAATTACTCTGGGTTACACATTGCCTAAACATGCAGCGCAGAAAATTTATGCCCAAAACCTGCATATCTATCTTCTCGGTGAAAATCTTTTCTTGCTGACGGCAAAGAAAGGACTTGACCCGCGCGTTTCGTATGACGGTGCGCCTATTAATGGTTTCGGATTCCCGCAGGCAAAATCCTATTCCATAGGACTTAATCTAACATTTTAATTAACAATTAAATATAAGAATTTATGAACACATATAAAATAATAACAAACCATATATGGCTGTTGAGTATAAGCTGTTTAGCCTTTTTATTCTCATGTAACGACCTGTTGGAGATTGACCCGATGGATCGGATGACCCAAGCCGATATTCAAAAAATGGTTTTAAAAGATCCTAACTCGGTACTTGAGCCGATGGTAACCGCCCTGACGTCGCAGATTCATGATTATGGAACAGGGTCTGTAAACGACAGGAATTTGGCGGTATTGCACATACGTTTGAATTTTATTGGAAATGACGTTGTGAAAGTTAAATCAGGATGGTTAGATGATGATTACAGGCTTCGGGACTGGCAGACTCAAATCTCGCCGCTACCCGTATGCTTCTGGAGAAATTTCTATAAATACATCTTTTATGCCAACCAGATTATCGCTGCAGTGCCGGAAAGCCTGAATTTGTCGGATTTATCGGATGAAAATAAGGCCGTAATGACATTTAAAGCTTCTGCGCTGACTATCAGGGCTTTTTCTTATACCTATCTGATGTGGTTGTTTCAGGACGACTACCTTCATGGCGGAAAAGACAAAGCCGGAGTGCCTCTTTACACAACAACTACTAATGTGGCGCAACCTCGCGCCGCTTCAGCCGAAGTCTGGAAACAGATTATTGATGACGCTACCGAAGCCGTTCAGCTGTTTAAGGTTTCAGGAAATTATATGACAGACAAACGCGATGATATAGACGGAAGTTTCGCATCGGTAGTGCTTGCGCGTGCGGCATTGACAATGGGCGAATGGCAAACGGCTATTTCGGCGGCTTCAGACGTGATTAACGCCTACCCTGAACTTTTCAATGAAGAAGACTATACGACTAAAGGCTTCACAGTCATGGAAAAAGAAGTTATATTCGGTCATTTCTATTCTTCAAATTCAAACAAGGCTCAATCTTCGTTTGATGCGTGGATGAATATCTACGGTGAGGGCGGTTATGGCGGTTCTCAACAGACGTCGTGGCTCGCTATAGATCAACGTCTATACGACCAGATTCCCGAAACTGACTATCGCAAGAAGAACTTCACATCCGAGCCGTTTGAATACACTTATCCTGTGTCTGACGCGACCGTTCTGGTAGAAAAATACTTCCAGTTAAAATGGGCGACTTCTACCTTGCGCGATAATACAGCTTATAATCAGGATGAAATCTACATCCGGGCTTCGGAAATGTATCTTGCAAAGGCAGAGGCGGAGCAGCGCTCCGGAAATGACGCCGCAGCGCAAAATACCCTGTATTCTTTAGTGTCGCAGCGTGATCCGGGCTATGTAAAGTCTTCCGCTACGGGCGATGCCTTGTTCAAAGAAATTCAACTGCACAGGCGTATCGAGTTGTGGGGAGAAGCAGGACATGAGTTCTATGACAACAAGCGATGGAATATCGGGATTGACAGGGCAAGCTCTGCCAATCATTTGGAGAAACTGTCGCATCCGGCGGGTCATTTCACATTCCAAATCCCGTTGGAAACGGAATTGAACTATAACCAAAACATCACTCCCGCAGACCAAAACCCGCTGTAAATCAATTATTTAGCATCAACTTCATCTCTTTTGGTGGAGTTGATGCTTATTTTTTTGTTAAGTGTTTTTTTCATTTGGGCGGTCGCCGCTTGAGTTTTTCACGGAGTTTTGCGAGGGCTGTTCCCATCTGGTTGTCAACCGTTTTCTCGGATATGCCCAGCTCTTCCGCTATACGGCTGTATTTTTTGCCTTCAAGTTTGTTCATCTTAAAAATCCGGCGGCATCGTTCGGGGAGGCTCTCTATGGCGTCATAGATGGCTTGAATCGTGGCGTCGGTGTCTTCCGTCAGTTCGTCGTCGAAAAACTGCAGCGACTGGAGTTTGATTTTCTGTTCAAGTACGAACGAATCCTGAAGATGACGGTTGCCCTCTTCGACGGCAAGCCTGTGCCGCAGGAAATCAATGCACTTGTTCCTCACTATCGCATAGAGCCATGCGTTAAGCGTAGTATTGATGCAGATTGTGTGCCGGTTTTCCAATATATACGTAAAGATATCCTGAATTATATTTTCCGCATCTTCCTTAGTATCAACATATTCGATAGCAAAGCGAAGCAGGCGCGGAAAGTAACTCATGTAAATATTCCTCAGGCGTTTATCGTCAGTGAAAGGAAATTCGCGATGTAAAATTTCATCTGTACGGTACAGTCTCATTTTCTGTTTTTCGATTTTTTGGCTACAAATGTATTGAAAAAATAAAAATTTTCTTACATTTGCACCAAAAAAATTACATTTTTATGGAAAAGATTTTAGTTACGGGCGGAACGGGATATATCGGGTCGCATACAACTGTGGAACTGCAAAATGCAGGTTATGAAGTTGTTATTATTGACAATCTGTCGAACTCAAATGCAGGAGTGATAGACGGGATTGAACGGATCACGGGCGTACGTCCGATTTTTTATAAGACCGACTGCAACGACAAGGCTGCTGTAGAGAAGGTTATAGCTGATAATCAGGAGATAGCCGGCATTATCCATTTTGCGGCCTTCAAAGCTGTGGGTGAATCGGTGCAGCAACCGCTCCGATATTATCGGAACAACATTGTATCGCTTCTTAACCTGCTTGAATTGATGCCGGCTTACGGTATCAGGGGTATAGTTTTCTCGTCGTCATGTACGGTTTACGGACAGCCTGATATTCTGCCTGTTACCGAAGATGCGCCGGTAAAACCCGCTTTGTCGCCCTACGGCAACACCAAACAGATAAATGAAGAGATTATCCGCGACGCTATTCATGCGGGAGCGCCTTACAAGAGTATCCTCTTGCGCTATTTCAATCCGATAGGCGCTCATCCGTCGGCTGAGATAGGGGAGTTGCCGATAGGTGTGCCGCAAAACCTTGTGCCGTTCCTGACGCAGACGGCGGCCGGCGTGCGCAAGGAACTGAGTGTCTTCGGCGATGATTATGACACTCCCGACGGCTCGTGCATACGCGATTATATTAATGTAGTTGATCTCGCAAAAGCGCATGTTGTGGCTATCAACCGGATGCTTAGCGGCAAGTCGGGGGCAAACCTTGAAGTGTTCAACCTCGGAACAGGCAACGGGGTGTCGGTGCTTGAACTGATAAACACTTTCGAGTCGGCTACCGGTGTGAAGGTGCCTCACAAAATCACCGGCAGGCGCGAAGGTGATATAGAAAAAGTATGGGCAAACCCCGAACACGCCAACAATGTCCTCGGATGGAAAGCGACCGAAACCCTCGCCGATACGCTCCGCTCAGCTTGGAAGTGGCAGGAAAAACTTCGATAGAGTTATGAGTACCCCGTCATTGCGAGGTAAACCCTTATTTGAGGAGGAACCCTTAGTAGCATGTCGGACATATTCGCCTCTCTCTCCCTTATTCCCTTATTTTCAATTGTTTAATAAGGGAATAAGG
>JAISTJ010000074.1 GCA_031272655.1 Tannerella sp. | reverse complement strand
CCCCATTTCTCGCCGAGCTTAAATGCGTAATCTGCAATGTCATAGCCATTTAGCGAGGGGACGGTTACGACACAAATCTGCGTTGTGGTGCTGCGGGCGAAGGTGTCGAGCACGTACTCAAGCTGCGCCGTCTGTTCGTCCGTCATAACTTTTGCGAAGTCGTTCACAAGGCGCGGCGGAACGGGCGCGTAGGGAATGTCCTGCGCATAGACGGCAAAAGCGAACGCAAACGCTGACAGTAGAATAAGTGTTTGTTTCATTATGTGATTAGCTAAAAGATATTTCGTCCGGTAATTCATTCACATCGTCCGCCTGTCGCGGGAAATGCTCTTTGAGCTGACTGCCCGCCATACGTATGCCCTCAGCCAATCCGTCGGCAAAGCGACCTTCGACAAACCTGCTCTGTATCAGCGCACTGATGCTATCCCAAAAATCCGTCGGCACACGACTGTTGATGCCTGCGTCGCCGATAATGGCAAAGCGGCGGTCTTTAATGGCAAGGTAAAACAAAACGCCGTTGCGTTCTTTAGTCTTGTGCATCAGCAGTTTATCGAACCAGTAAGCGGCGGCGTCGAGTTCACCCGAAGGGCAATGCTCCGACACGTGGACACGAATCTCGCCCGATGTTTCGTTTTCTGCCTCGCATATAGCATTGAGGATGAGCGCTTTCTCGCTATCCGTAAAAAAATGCCTTGCATCCATCGGCGTCAGAATTTAACTTCGGGAGCCTTTTCGGCACCTGCAGAAGCCTCAAAATAAGCGCGTTTGTCGAAATTGAACATTCCCGCAAAAATGTTGCGCGGGAAGCTGCGAATGTAGGTGTTGTAGTCGCGAGCCGTTTCGTTAAACTTCTGACGCTCAACGGTTATACGGTTTTCCGTACCTTCGAGTTGCGCCTGCAGGTCGAGGAAATTCTGGTTTGCCTTGAGATCAGGGTAACTCTCCGCCACGGCGATAAGGCGACCAAGTGCGGCGCTCAAGCCGTCCTGCGCCTGCTGAAACTTCGCAATAGCTTCGGCGTCCATCTTCGACGGGTCAATCGTTACCGAAATAGCCTTTGCGCGGGCTTCGATAACACCTTCAAGCGTCTCGCGCTCGTGAGCGGCATAGCCCTTGACCGTGTTCACGAGGTTGGGAATGAGGTCTGCACGCCGCTGATAGACATTTTCCACCTGCGACCAAGCAGCCGAAACAGCCTCGTCTTTCGCCACCATTCCGTTATAACTCCCTTTTACAGAGGAATATACAATAATAATCAGAATAATTATTACGCCAATAGCAATCAATCCTTTTTTCATCTCATAAAAAAATTAAGCAGGGACAGAGCCATACAATCTCTGTCCCTGCGCATGTTGGTTTATTTTACAAAATCCGCTTTGAGCAAGTACTCTGCGCTCTTTTTGACATCTTCCTGAGGGGTTCCGTCGTAGCGTTCCACTTCAACAAACCAGTCTTTGATGCCGTTTGCATAAGCCTGTTCAAAAACAGCCTTGTAATCAACGGTGTTCTGTGCGCCAATGGCTGTTTCGTCCTTGATATGCAGCGTTTTAATGCGCTTAGGATACTTTTTCATGTAGTCCACGGGATCGCAGCCGCCTTTCTTAATCCAGTAAACATCAAGCTGGAAGCTGACATGGTCGGGGCTGGTGTTTTCAACCATATAGTCGTAAACAGGTTTGCCGTCAATCTTACTGATGAACTCCATGTTGTGGTTGTGGTAACCGAAGTTCATGCTTGCGGCGGCGACGATGAGGCCAATCTCGTTGAAATAATCGGCGTAGAGCTTGACATTGTCGAGTGTAGCGTGCTCGTCGTAGATGGGAACAGGGGTTACGGGCATAACCATGTACTTCATACCTGCCTCATTATGAGCGTCAACGGCTTTGCTCCACCATGCCATGTCTGCGTCGTGGTCGTCGGTGCGGCTGCGGTTAAGGTGCGAGCTGGTGAGCTTCATTCCGAGGTCTTCGCAGATTTTTTTAATTTCAGCGGGCGCCAAGCCATAGATCTTGCCGTCGCTGTAGCCGGCCGGCTCAAGGTTAGTGTAACCCATAGCAGCCACTGTTTCAAGCACTTTCTTTATACCGTCGTCTTTCACCATCTCACGAAGCGAGTAGAGTTGAAGACCGAGGTATTTCTTCGGCGCGCCCCCGCCGCAGGATGTAATAAGTTGAGGTGCAATAGCCCCTCCGGCTATCAGTAATGATGCCTTTTTGATAAAATCACGTCTGTTTTGCATAATCATATATATTAAAGAGTTAGTAATTAGACACTTACTGTTCAAGAGCAAATGACTTTCGACCTATCAGGTTTCCTGCTGCAAAGATATCTGCACGGTAAGTCCCCGAAGAGAGATATTCCTCTATGTTCCAGTACATTACGACGCTCTGCTCCTCACCGTCATACTCTATGTTCCTTTTCATGGAATATGTCAGGTCTTTGTTTTCAAACCTGAAAGTTCCCGAATTGGGTTTGGTGAGAATATCATCGTCAGGCTTCATAAGTCGCACATAGACAGTATGTTCGCCAACGGGCGCGGTGATATTTTTCGACACTATGAACGTCAGCATAATCTGCGCCGCTTTTTTTATATTTTTCGTCGCTTTGCCCTTGGAAGTGAGCAAAGTAGCTTGAATATTTACGGCATCAAGACGCGACGCCATCTCTACGCGCTCCGATAGCTGTTCTTTCTCTTTGGTCAGCCGCGCCGCCATTGATGACGCCTGCTGGTATTTCTGCGTAACCTGACGATTTGCGTCTTTAAGTTGCTGATTTTCAGCATTTAAAGAATCAATTTGTATCACATAGTTACGCATTATTTTACGCAGTGTCTCAAGCTCTTTCTTCAACTCGTTGATACGGCGTGCATTAGTAGATTTCACCGTACGCAACTCTTCCTGAAGGCGCTGAACCTTAGCCTGTTCGGTAGTGAGCAACGCCACTAATGAATCGTTGCTGACGCTGAACTTGTAACCCTCGTATTGAAGCGACAGTTCCTCGTATTCGTCCGTCAGGCTCTCCTTTTCAAGGGCGAACATCTCGGTCATATCCGACATCTGGCGGTTTTGATACCATATATAATAAGCGCCGCCAGCAATGATGAGCAAAAGCATTATTATGCCCATAATCCACCACGTCCTGCGGTTCACTTCTCTTTCTTCAATTTCCTCTATATAATCTTCTTTCATCGTTAATAAACATTTGTGCGGATGCGACTTACCACACCCCTGCCATGTATAAACTCGCCACAAAGATAACTAAATTTGATGACAAAAAAATAATTTAACGGATTTTTTGTTGTACATTTGCACTACTTTTAACGTTTTTCTTATGCACGAAAAAATTATTATTCTTGATTTCGGTTCGCAAACGACACAGCTTATTGGTCGCAGAATCAGGGAGTTAAATACTTATTGCGAGATAATTCCGTACAATAAATTCCCGTATAACGATCCTTCGGTGAAAGGCGTCATCTTGTCGGGCAGCCCTTATTCGGTGTACGATTCCAACTCTTTCAAGACCGATCTGTCGGTTTTGCGGGGTCGCTACCCGCTGCTTGGGATATGTTACGGGGCGCAGTTGACGGTCTGGTCGGCGGGCGGAACGGTCGCTTCAGCCGGCATGCGCGAATACGGACGGGCGCACCTGTCAAAGCTCGACGCAACAAATCCTTTATTTGAAGGCATTTCCGGCGGAACTCAAGTATGGATGTCGCATGGAGACACCATCACCGCGCTCCCTGACGGGTTTAAAATCATAGCCAGCACCGACGATGTAGAGGCGGCTGCTTTCAGCATCGAAGGCGAGAAGTCTTACGGCGTGCAGTTCCATCCGGAAGTTTACCACACCGAGATTGGAATGAAACTTCTTGATAACTTCCTGAAAATATGCGGTTGCAGCAAAGACTGGACGCCGGCTTCGTTCATCGAATCAACCGTTCATGAATTGCGTGAAAAGCTTGGTGATGACAAAGTTATCCTCGCCCTTTCCGGCGGCGTGGACTCTTCCGTTACAGCCGTGCTTCTCAACAAGGCTATCGGCAAGAATTTGACGTGTATTTTCGTTGACCACGGTCTTCTGCGCAAGAACGAGTTTGAAAAAGTGATGAAAGCATACGAAAACATGGGACTTAACGTTATCGGCGTCAAGGCGCATGAGAAGTTTTATCGAGAACTGAAAGGCGTTTCCGAGCCTGAACAAAAGCGCAAAATTATCGGCAAGGGATTTATAGATGTGTTTGACGAAGAAGCGCATAAACTCAAGGATATCAAATGGTTAGGTCAGGGAACGATTTACCCTGACGTGATTGAATCGCTGTCTATCACAGGAATGGTGATTAAAAGCCATCACAACGTCGGGGGATTGCCGGAGAAAATGAACCTCAAGTTAGTAGAACCGTTGCGGCTACTCTTCAAGGACGAGGTGCGCCGCGTAGGATACGAGCTTGGGATGCCTGACAACCTTATCAAACGTCATCCTTTCCCCGGTCCGGGTCTCGGCATTCGCATCCTCGGCGATATAACCCCCGAAAAAGTGCGTGTATTGCAGGATGCGGACGATATTTATATCTCCCTTATGCAGGAATGGGGGCTGTACGATCAGGTATGGCAGGCTTGCACAATCCTTCTGCCCATACGCTCTGTAGGTGTGATGGGCGACGAGCGGACTTACGAGAACACAATAGCACTGCGGGCTGTTACATCAGCCGACGCGATGACTGCCGACTGGGCGCAACTGCCATACGATTTCCTCGCAAAAGTTTCAAACGAGATAATCAACAAAGTCAAAGGCGTAAACCGCGTAGTCTATGACATCAGCTCCAAACCGCCTGCTACTATTGAGTGGGAATAACTTACAGCAACCCAGCTTTAGTTTTGTTGCCTGAGGTTTTGACATTTTTGTTGCCTGCGCCTTGTTTGATGGGCTTGCCGGTATGGAGGGTAAAGAAATTGTCAGCAACGGCGATATTGTTGCAACCGCTGAAAACTATGCCGTTACAGTCGGCAACCTCCTGACTTTCAATGATATGGCGGCTTGCAGAAACATTCGTGCAGTTACGGAAAACGAACACATCATTGGCAGGACTTTGTATGACCAATCCCGTTACTTTGACGTCCGTACAGCCTGAAAAACTGACTATCGAAGGGGCGGCTTGCCCGATGTCCTCTTTCAGGTAGCCTTTGGCTATTTGCGCTTCAATGCTTTTACGTGTCGCCGCACCTTGTCCCTGAATAATGCCTTTGCCGACAACTTCGGTATCCATACGGTTGGCGATAGAGCCTACCACTCCGATATTTTTCTGTCCTTCGGCTACAATAATGGCTTTTGGAGCGTCTGTTGGGCCTGAATAATCATAAATTGAAGGTACGCCAACGAGCGTCGCGCCTTCGTGGAGCACTATTGTAACGTTGTTTTTTAGCCAAACGGTGCCGGTCAGGTAACGTCCCACATAGAAATGAAGCTCTCCCCCACCCCGCTCGCTGATAATGTCTATGGCTGACTGGATAGAGCCTGTGTTGTTTGTAACGCCGTCAGATCTGCAGCCGAAGACCGACGCCTTGTAATCCTGCGCTTCAGCGGCAAAAACAATCGAAAATGCTAATAAAAATATAATATTTGTCTTCATCCTTGAATTCTTAACTCTTAATTCTTAATTCTTAATTCTGAACATCCACTCCTGATGATTTATATTGAAAAATTTGTTCTTTTGCCTGAGAATCAGGTTCGTTGAAAGTAACGTCTTTGAAAACTGCGCCTTTGACGTCGTCCAAAACTATAGCAGGACGGTAATCGGATTCCAAAGCTTTGAATTTCACGTTCTTGAAAGTGATACGGTCGGCATGTCTGATATAGAAGCCCCATGCGGGAAGTTCCTTAAACTGAGAAAATTCCGGATAAGACTTTTCCATTTCGGGAATGGCGTCGAGTTCGACGGGCGTCAATCCGCGATAGGCGTAGAGTGAATCGCCGCGACCCGGATAAACTATCTCAATATTTTCAAGCGAAACATTTTCAATACGAAGATTTGGCAGTCCCACAATGCTTGCAGGTGAGATGTTACGCGGGTTGTCTTCAACCGGACCTTCGTATCCGTAACCCTTGTCCGGTTTCCCGTAAGGCACTTCGGCATAAACGTTTTTAATAGTAACATTTTTCATCGAAGATTTTTTTCCGTCGCTCCATCTGTCCCCAATCCGCAAGTAAATCACATTACCCGTATTGATAGATTTAACTCCGTCAACGACGATGTTCTCTATCGTCCCGCCATCAACTGCGGCAAAAGTAATAGCAGACCGAAAAGTGTCGTAAACAGTTAGATTTGTAATTTTGAAATTGCGGAATCCACCTCTCGAAACTGTGCCGAATTTCAATCCGTTAGCGCTCGAACGACCGGTGCAGTTGTCAACTACCACATTCTGACATATTGACTTGGAGTCGTGCGATTTGAAACAGATAACGTCGTCCGCCGCGTCAAAAAACGAATTGGTAATCTTTACTCCGTCACAATCAACAATATCAATACCATCATTATTCCAATAAGACTTGCAATCGGCATGAATATCATCAACCACTACGTTACGACACTGATCATAAGTTTGGTTCCAACTTGCCGGGTCGCGAAGAGTGATACCTTCTATTATCACATTATTACACTCGCGAAAATAAATGTTTTCCGGACGATTTGTTTCGTTAGGACGGTCATTTTTTAACGGATCGTCAAACAAACCTTTTTGGATATATTTTATCATATTATTGGCTGTTGTGAAGCCACGCCCGTCAATGACGCCCTTTCCTGTTATACCTATGTTATCCTGTTTAACAGCAAAGATCATTGATTTCCAACCAACTGTCGGGTCTTTAACATAATCCATCGGATTTGTTGAGCCGAGAAGTGTTGCTCCCTGTTCAAGATGTAAAGTAACATTTGATTTGATATAAAAACTACCTGTAACATAAGTACCGGGATAAAAAACCAACCTTCCTCCGCCATTACTGCTTACATAATCAATGGCATATTGTATTGTCTTGCTGTTCAGGAAGATACCATCTCCCTTAGCGCCAAATTCTCTCACGTCATAATCTTCCGCAGCAATATTCAGTCCTGCAAGAGATAACAAACATATTAAAAATATTCTTATCATAACTGTTTAATTTCTTTTGTTTTATAAGTGTGAAGTTGTTTTTTACCGCCGCCGGGTTCGTTGTATTGAATGTTCTTAAATGTTACTTTTTCTGCTTCCTGTACAACGATTGCCGGGCGATAGTCGCGCTCTTTAGCGGTCAGTGTTATGTTCTCAAATGTAACGTTCTTAACATGTCTGATCCAAAAACCCCAGGCAGGCAGTTCCATAAAGTTAGAAAACTCCGGATAAGCCGTTGCCAATTCAGGAATGGAATCAAGATCGGCAGGTTTCAGTCCACGATAGGCATAATGCCGATTACCGCCGCCGGGATAGACTAATTGAATATTTCTAAGCGTCACATTTTCAATGTCATAACCACCATTAAGACCTGAAATTATTGCAGGCGAGAAGTTGCGCGGATTATCTTCCACAGGTCCTTCATAAGGATAGAAAGCGTCTGCTTTTGTAGCAGGGATTTCGCAGTACATGTTTTGTATAGTAATGTTTTTCATTGTTCCCGGATCGCGGTTTGCGTTGCGGTCGCTGATACGCAAATAGATAGCGTTGCTTGTATTATAGGCGTAAAGGCTGTCAATGAAGATATTATCAATGTCGCCGCCATCGGGCACTTCAATTGCCACTGCAGAGCGATGAGTATTATATATCTTATTGTTAATCAGCCTTATATTCTTATAACCACCTGCTGTTACGGTACCAAACTTGATGGCGCTGGCGCTTGAACGCGCTGTACAGTTACGCACTTCTACATTATCGCTACATGAGTTGGCGTCATGCGACTTGAAGCAGATTGCATCATCAGCGGCGTCAATAAATGAGTTCAACAATCTGAGGTTTTTACAGTCCACTATATCAATGCCATCATTGTTCCAGAAATCGTGTCCTATAACAGTTACGCTATCTATCAGCATATTCTCGCATTGATCAGGCTCAAAAGTCCATCCGGCAGCGCTCTTTATTATTATGCCTTTGACTGTAACATTTTTACACTCACGCAGATAAACTCCCTGCGGACGATAGCCCGGACGGTCGTATGTCATTGCATCTGTCAAGATACCTTTCTGCTGCTGATCGAGGAAATTGTAGGCAAGCTCACGACCCGACCCGTCAATAACGCCTTTCCCGATTATTGCGATGTTATCTGCTTTGTAAGCGCCGATAAAAGCAGGCAGATGAGTATTACCAATTTCCTGATAATCATACGGATTATCGGAACCGACAAGAATCGCACCCTCATGCAGTTCTATTGTAACATTCGATTTTAGCAGAACAGTACCCGTCAAGTACCTGCCGACATAGAAATGGAGCGTGCCGCCGCCCTTATCGCTGATATAGTCTATAGCCTTCTGGATAGACGTCGTGTTGAGCGTTACGCCATTCGACTTAATTCCGAACAGCGAAGCGTTATAATCTTTCTTTTGCCCTAAAGCACTGAAAGACAACAAAATAAATAATAGAATTAAAACTTTTCTCATATAAAAAAATTGGATTTCGGGGGCAAATGTAATAAAAATTTTTTCAAAAAATCATTTATGATTAAAAAACTATTTATCTTTGTAACAATTTTAAATAACAAAATTCCACAATACAATGAAAAGAGAAGGATTTAAGATGTACCTCAAACCGGGTTTTGAGGCGGAGTATGAGAAGCGTCATGCTGCATTATGGCCTGAACTGAGAGCTTTGCTGTCGGAAAACGGCGTAAGCGACTATTCCATTTACTGGGACAGGGAGACTAACATCCTGTTTGCCAGTCAGAAAGTGAGCGGCGAGGAGTCGTCGCAAGATATGGGAGCCAACCCGATTGTTCAAAAGTGGTGGGCTTATATGGCTGATATTATGGTAGTTAACCCTGATAACTCGCCGGTAACCATCCCACTTCAGGAACTGTTCTATATGGAGTAAAACCTCCCTTTCTCGTCATTGCGAGGAACGAAGCAATCCAATCGCGGACAAGTCCGTCATTGCGAGGAACGAAGCAATCCATAACACGGACAAGTCCGTCATTGCGAGGAACGAAGCAATCCATAACACGGACAAGTCCGTCATTGCGAGGAACGAAGCAATCCAATCATATTAAAATAAACAAATTATGAAACTTGTAAATTCATTGATTATCACCGCATTACTGCTGACATCATGCGGCAGTGTGCCATTAACAGGAAGACGGCAAATGCTGTTAGTATCTGATTCCGAAGTACTTAGCGCAAGCTTATCCCAGTATGACGAGTATATCAAAACAGCCCCAAAGTCCACTGACGCGACGAAAACCGCAATGGTAACCCGCGTAGGCAAAAAAATTGCCGCCGCAACAGAAAACTATCTGAAACAGAACGGTTTAGAGAGTGAGATAGCCAACTTCCAATGGGAATTTAACCTCATCCAAAGCGACGAGCTGAACGCATTCTGCATGCCCGGCGGCAAAATTGTCGTCTATGAAGGCCTGCTGCCTTTAGTTGCGAGCGACGATGAGTTGGGCACGGTGCTCGGACACGAGGTAGCGCATGCAGTAGCCAAACACAGTAACGAACGCATGAGTCAGGAGTTACTTGCCCAGTACGGCGCCTCTGTTCTTGATGCCGCATTGAGCCATAAGTCGGCTGCCGTCAGGGATGTCGGCAATACAGTGTTCGGACTTGGTACTCAGCTGGGTGTTATGCTGCCCTATTCGCGCCAACATGAGCTTGAAGCCGATTATATGGGACTTGTTTTTATGACAATGGCAGGTTATGACCCAAATAAAGCAGTAAGTTTTTGGCAAAAAATGTCGGCTGCATCAGGTAATTCCGAGACATCCGATTTCATGAGCACACACCCTAACGATGCCAAGCGGATAGCCGCCATTCAGAGTTATCTGCCGGAAATGGAAAAATACAAGACGAAATGAAAGGAAATATCAGTTGGGAAAAAACGCTTGTTACCCTGCTAAGAATGGCCATCGGATGGCATTTTCTGTATGAAGGCATAGCAAAAATCGTTGCAGATAGCTGGTCTTCAGCGCCTTATCTTGCCAATACTACCGGCTTCTTTTCCCCTTTCTATCACTGGTTAGCCACTTCGTCCGCTATTCCGGTTATTGATGCGCTAAACATCATCGGCCTGATACTCATTGGATTAGCGCTGTTTATGGGGTTTTATATCCGTTTTGCCGCCATTGCAGGTGCAGTGTTGCTCGTTCTCTATTATTTCGCATACCCGCCTTTTGGACTTTCACTGATTGGCGTTCCCCGTGAAAGCCATCTGTATATAGTTGATAATCTGCTTATTGAAGCAACGGCATTAGTTCTGCTCGCTGTTTATCATCATTCTTCGTACGGACTAAGCAATCTTATTGACAGGATTCGGCGCAATCGCTATCATGAACCGATTGAAAAAGGGTTTTCGCGACGTCAAGCGATAAAAGACCTTGCTTCCCTGCCGGCGATCGGCCTTCTTGGGCTGGGGGCGTGGGATAACGCCAAACGGTACGGGATTGATGTGATGAGCGGCGCGACTATCCAGATTAACAGGGAGGATTTGAGCAAGCTGAACGGCAAACTGCCTGTAGGAAAACTCGGCAAACATGAGGTAACCCGCTTGGTGCTCGGCGGCAACCTTATCGGTGGGTGGTCTCACGCGCGCGATCTTTTATATACCGACTCCCTGTTTAAAGCCTATAACACAGAGCATAAGATATACGAAACGCTTATGCTTGCAGAAGCTGCCGGCATCAACACTATCAATATCGGCTTCCCGTCGAACCAGATCCTTCAGAAATACAAGAAAGTAACGGGCAGTAAGATAAAAGTTATTACCCAGATCGCCGCCGATGTCAATGACGAATCAACTTTGTTCGACAACATGAAACAGGCTATTGATTTCGGTGTTGATATTATTCAAATTCAGGGCAACTGGGTGGACTGGATGGTGCGCGACCATCATACCGACCGTATAGGCAAACTGCTTGAAGCTATTCGCAGTCAGGGATTTACGGCCGGTCTCGGCGCACATACGATTGATTCGCTGATTACTTGCAAGTATGAAGGCATCATCCCTGATTACTACATGAAAACGATGCATCACGACAACTATTGGTCTGCTCATCCGCGGGAAAACCGCGTTCCTTTTGAGATTGACGGGAAAAATTATCTTGACCATAACAAGTTTCACAACAACTGCTTTTGTCCGTTCCCCGACCGGACGGTTGATTTTGTTGCGCATACCAACGTGCCGGTGATGGGATTCAAAGTGCTTGCTGCGGGCGCCATCAGCCCCGAAGACGGCTTCCGGTGGGCGTTCAACAACGGAGCCGATTTTATCTGTGTCGGAATGTTTGATTTCCAGATAGTTAGCGACGTAAATATCTGCAATAACACCCTCGCAGCCATCAAAACTGAAGGCACACGCCGCCGACCATGGCACTAACTGGTTCGTCATTGCGAACGAAGTGAAGCAATCCAGCAAAAAACCGCCCGTCAGGGCATAAAATACAAACAAAATGAAAAAAATATTTTTTTCGCTGATTATCAGCATGTTGGCATATCCAACAATCCAAGTCTCCGCCTCAAAACCGCGGGGATTAATGACTGACCTTATCGAACACACTGACTATGTGTGGAAAAACGGCCATCCGACTAACCTGAAAGTCTTTCAGCCGGAAGTTTCCGCAGAGAGCTATCAATTTGCGGAAATCCGCTCGTCCTACCCTACTTTCAGTTGGATAGTTTCCGACGAAGCGCCCGCATCATTTCAGCAATCTTACCGCATCATCGTGTCCGACAACATCAAAGATGCGGAAGCCGGAACGGGAAATATCTGGGACAGCGGCGCCGTTGAAAGCCGCCAATCAACCGCCGTTTTGTACGGTGGCGACGCCCTGAAACCCGCAAGTGTCTATTTTTGGCGCGTCAAGACGGTTACAAACTCCTCCGGTGAAAGCGAATGGTCTGATATTAAGGCATTTAAAACAGCCGATAAGCTGACTGATTACGCCGCATCTTACTACCCGCAGGTAAAAACAACCGAATATCCGGTCGCAATCAATAAAATCGCAAACACATATTTGATAGATTTCGGCAAAGATGCTTTCAGTCAGCTCATTATAACTCTGTCTTCCGAAAAGGACGACGACAGCGTTACCATCCATATTGGCGAATGTCTCGCTGACGGCAAAATCAGCCGGCGTCCGGGCGGCACTATCCGCTATTACCGTTACTCTTTAAAAATGATGAAAGGCGTTCATACTTACCGGGTTATAAACCGTAAGGACATGCGGAACACCGGCGGCGCTGCAATTAAGATGCCCGATTACACCGGTGAAGTCGCCCCGTTCAGATACTGCGAGATAGAAGGATACAGTAAAGCATTGACAGACAAAGATATATATCGCGAATCCGTTCATTATCCCTTCAATGAAGCGGCTTCTTCGTTTGAAAGCAGCGACAAGATACTTAATCAGGTATGGGATTTGTGTAAATATTCAATGAAAGCAACCTCATTTACAGGTATTTACATTGACGGGGACCGCGAACGCATCCCTTATGAAGCGGACGCCCTTATCAATCAACTTAGCCATTACAGCGTAGATCGCGAGTATTCAATCGCCCGCAGGTCGGTTGAATACCTGTTTTATCACCCCACATGGCCGACGGAATGGATTCTGCAGGCTTCTATCCTCGCGTGGAATGATTATATGTACACCGGCGACAGCCGTTCGCTGAAAGCTAATTATGACATCCTGAAAATCAGGACGTTAATGCAGTTAAAAGAGAAAAACGGACTGATTAGCACCACTACTGGATTGCAAACGCCTGATTTTAAGGCCTCTATACGTTACAGGGACAATATCCGCGATATAGTGGACTGGCCTCAGCAAGGCGGCTTTGGCGCAGTCGGCGAATCGGACGGCTTTGTTTTCACCGACTACAACGCCGTAACCAACGCATATCATTACAATGCGCTAAGAATCATGTATCTTATAGCTGAAGCGCTTGGTAATCAAAATGATGCATCTTATTACAGAAATGAAGCCGCCAAGATGCTCGCCGCTTTCAACAAAGTCTTTTTCAACGCCAAACAAGGCGTTTACGTTGATGGAGACACGACTCTTCACGCTTCATTGCACGCCAACATGTTCCCGATAGCATTCGGCATGACGCCTGCCGCCAAACTGCCGAAAATCCTTGATTTGATGCACAGTCGCAGGATGGCATGCAGCGTTTACGGCTCACAGTTCCTCATGGACGCCCTCTATGACGCCGCAGATGCCGATTATGCGCTTGAAATGCTGACAAAAACCGACGATCGCAGCTGGTACAACATGATCAAAGTCGGCTCCACCATCTCTCTCGAAGCATGGGACAATAAATACAAACCTAATCAGGACTGGAATCACGCATGGGGAGCGGCTCCTGCCAATATCATCGTCCGAAAACTGATGGGCGTTGAGCCGTTGCAGCCCGGCTTCAGCAAGGTGCGTATCCGCCCGCAAACAGCTTCCCTCGAATGGGCAAAAGCCGTTATCCCAACTGTCAAAGGTGACATCCATATCGCTACCGAGAACAAATCCGGCGAATACCGTCTGACGCTCACTATCCCTGCTAATATGGAATGTGAAGTGTTACTACCCTTATTATCAAAGAAATACGAAGTAACGGTAAATGGCAAAAAACAAAAGGCGACATCCCTTAAAGACGCGCCTTTCGTTTCCCTTGCCACAATTTCTTCGGGCAAATACGAAATTTCAATGAAAACCCTGTAATTAGTAAGTTCCCGGCTTCATCAAGAAAGTAAATGTGTAGTCGCCGTAATGGAGACGGTATTTTTCGAGCGGAAGAGTGCCCCAGCTGGTAATGCAACCAAGTCCCATCTGCACCTTATCAATGCAAATATTGGTGTATGGCGACTTCGGAACTTCCGGCGAGTGGTAATTATGCTTGAAAATGCCCTCGTCGAGATCTTCAATCGTGTAATGTAGCGCAGAAGCGGAAAACGGCGTTTCGGCGACGAACTCCAATGTCCTGCCCATCAAAGACTTAACCTTCCACCAACGCAAATCGGTCTTTGTGCCTGTTTCTTGCGGACGGATATACGGAAAGTATTGCTCATCAACCGTTTGCGAATACAAACCGAGGAAAGTTGAGTTATTGCGGTCGGAATAATTCTCAATCGGCCCACGCCCGTAGTATTCAATGAGGTCAAAGTCCGACGGCATTGCAAGCTTCATTCCGAAACGGAACATATCCGGTACGTCTTCCCGTGATTTATCGGCTTCAAGTATCTGATTTACAAGTATTTCACCTTTGCCGTTAATTGAGTAAGCGATAGTCAGTTTGGCAGATACTTCTTTCATTTCATACTCCGCAACAACTAAAGCTACGCCGTTTAAGCCGTTTTTAGTTGATTTTAAGAGCGATACAAGTCTTATTTCCGGATTTTGCCAGACACGGTATTTCATCTGAAGGTTTGCGCCGAAATCGTTATCAGTGGGCGCTCTCCAGAAATTAGGCTTAAAAACAGAGCCATCAGCCAGATAATCAACGCCATCCACTTCATATTTGCTCAAATAGCCCGTCCGTTTTTCAAACTCAATATCAATATTTTCATTCTTGATTATCAGGTATTTAGCATCATTATCTTTGATGGTTATTTCTGTTGCCTTGCAGTTCTTGCAGTCGGATGCTGTCGCCACAACAAGCTTTTCAGGAATATAAGGACTGATTTCCAATTGATTACGCGCAACCGTATATCCTGCCGGAAGCAGATACTCGCCTTTCTTCAACTTGAAACTGACGTTCAGAAGCAACTCTTTGCCCACAGGCGCCGAAGTCAAATCGTAACCAAGTTTCACCCGGACTGTTTTTTGCGGAGCTACATTAAGTTCCTGAACAATACCGGTTTGAATTTCCGAACCGTCTGCAAGTAGCTGCCATTCAGCGTAATAAGCCGACAGGTCGCGGAAGAAGTTCTCGTTATATACGTTAATTTCACCTGCTTTCAAATCGGCAGCTGTCGCCCAGATTGACTGGTAATAATAGGCCACTTCGTATGTATGCGGGTTTGGTATGCGGTCAGGCCCTATCAGACCGTTGTCGCAGAAGTTGAAATCATGCCCGTCGTAAGCGTTAAAATCGCCGCCATAGCCGTAAATAGTTTGCCCCGCTTTGTTCTTCCAATGGACTGACTGATCAACAAAATCCCAGATAAAACCACCCTGATACTTAGGATATTTGCGTATCAAATCCCAGTATTCCTTGAAACCGCCTTCCGAGTTGCCCATCGCATGTGCGTATTCGCACTGTATCAGCGGCTTAGTTGCGTCGCTGAGCGAATACTTCTCGCTCCTTTCGTAATCAAGATACATCGGGCAGTAAATATCGGTAAACTCGTTATTACGAGCCTGTTCGTACTGAACCGGTCGTGTCTTGTCTTCATTTTTAATCCATTTGTAACAAGCCTCAAAATTAGGTCCGAAACCGGCTTCGTTTCCGAGCGACCAGCCGATAATAGAGGGGTGATTGTAACCCCGCTGCACGTTTCGCTGGTTGCGTTCGAGATGCGCCAACGCGTATGAGGCGACTTTTGCAAGCGTGCGGTCGCCATAGCCCATGCCGTGCGATTCGACATTCGCCTCAGCAAGAACATAGATACCGTACTGATTACAAAGCTCATACCACAAATTATCATCGGGATAATGGCATGTGCGGACAGCGTTGATGTTGTTCTCTTTCATCAGTTTGATGTCCTGAAGCATCCTTTCGGGCGACACGTAGTAGCCTGTGTTAGGGTCTAACTCGTGGCGGTCGGCGCCTTTAATCAAAATCGGCTGCCCATTGACGAGCAACTGCGCATTCTTTATCTCAATCTTGCGGAAACCGGTCTGGATGGGTATGGCTTCAACGGTCTTTTCGCCACTCTTCAAGGTCGCAATCAAGGTGTAGAGGTTTGGCGTTTCGGCTGTCCATTTTGCAGGATTTTCCAATTCAATCTGCGAACTAACCACTCCACTGCCCTTTGTTGATGCGGTTGCTACGATAGCGCCCTTAGCGTCAAGCAATTCGTACTGCACCGCACCTGCTGCCGAAAGCGTTGTTTCGATATTTAAACTCCCATTGCGATACTGCGCATCCAAGTCCGGAGTAACACGTATATCTTTAATATACAAGGCATTACGTGTATAAAGATAACAGTTTCGAGCGACACCCGAAAAACGGAAGAAATCCTGATCTTCGAGGTAAGTGCCGTCACACCAACGAAATACCTGAAAAGCAATCAGGTTTTTGCCCGTTTTCAAATACTTGGTGATGTTAAACTCGGCTTCCAACTTGCTGTCTTCGCTGTAGCCTACATACTGCCCGTTGATCCACAGGTAGATGTTTGACGTTACCGAGCCGAAATGCACGAAAACCTGCTTGCCGCTCCAACCGGCAGGAATCTCTATTTCGCGGCGGTAGGAGCCTACATGGTTGTTCTCTACCGGAACCTCGGGCGGGTTGTTCCTGAACTGATTAAACCACGCATAGCCAACGTTTTTGTAAATCGGATCGCCATAGCCGTTCAGTTCCCATACGCCTGGCACCTTAATCTTTCCCCAACTCTTGTCGTCGTAGGTCGTCTTGTAGAAGTCCAACGGGCGCTGATCAGAGTTTTTCACCCAAAGAAAATTCCATATTCCATTAATACTCAGGAAGTTGTCCGAATTTTCCCTGATGCCTGCCTTGGCAAGTTCGGAATTTTCATACGCAAAATAATCTGTGTGCATCGGTGCACGGTTTACCTGATTGATTTCAGGATTTTTCCATTCATCTTTCTGTCCGAAAGTAGCTGCGCTGATAAGTAAAGCGCTGAAAATAAATAATGTAAATCTCATATCAATAATGGTTATTGGTTATTTTTCAGGCTGTAAAGATAGAAATTATTTTATTTCCATATATAAAAAAGAAAAATTTTTTATCTTTGCATAAACTTTTTTAATTATAAAACATCGAAAACTATTTGATTATGAGCTTATTTGATCAGGTCAGCAGCGACATAAAGACTGCAATGTTAGCGAAAGACAAGGTGAGGCTTGAGGCTTTACGCAATGTTAAAAAATATTTTCTGGAAGCGAAAACCGCTCCCGGAGCCAATGATACGCTTACCGACGAGGCGGCGCTCAAGATTATTCAGAAGTTAGTGAAACAGGGCAAGGATTCGGCGCAGATATACTCCGAACAAAACCGTCCTGACCTCGCCGAAAACGAACTTGCGCAAGTCAGCGCCATTGAATCGTATCTTCCCAAGCAGCTTTCGGCCGAAGAACTCGAAGCCGAACTAAAAAAGATAATCGCCGAAACAGGCGCTGCCGGCCCGCAAGACATGGGAAAAGTGATGGGAAAAGCCACTAAAGCCCTCTCCGGCAAAGCCGACGGTCGCACCATCTCCGAAACCGTCAAACGTTTGCTGGCATAAAACGCTTAATATCAGCTAATTACAACTCCTCACGCTCTTTCCGGCATGTCCAATACAATTACTTTATAAAAAACTCAAAAGCAGGGACGATGGAGATTTCCAAGTCGTCCAACATAAGTGTATCGCGCTGATTTGCAGTAACTATCATGCCTTTATTAAGGTTGAAACTGCGCATTGCATCTGTCAAACCGTTGATTTCACGTTCTTCGTTGTCGGACGTCAGTTCCCAGCACACCTGAATAGCGGCTATTGGCTTGTTATGCCGCACAATGACAAAATCACATTCTTTATCGTGGTCGTTATAATAATACATCGTTTCCTGCTTTCTGCGAAGGTGTATAAAGACCATATTTTCAAGGAAGTAGCCATAGTTTTCGGAAGGCAGCACGGCGCCTGCACGTATCAGTCCGGCGTCGCAAACATATATCTTCTTGGGTGCAAGCGCCTGAGCCTTTGCCGAATACGAGAATTTATGCATCTGCGCTATCAGATAGGCGTCCTCGAAATACGAAAAATATTCCAGCACAGTGGTTGATGACTTGACGCCCGCAACGGAGGTCAATTTGCTCGGCGAGGTAAGATTGGCGGCGTTGTAAAGCAGGTACGAGAGCAGTCGTTTAACCGACGAAGCGTCCTTAACGCTGTGTCGCACAACGATGTCGCGATACACGATGTCGTCAATCAGCATCTTCAACGTATCAATGTTCCCGTGTTGCAAAAATTCGGGGAAACCGCCATTTTGCATGTATGCCACAAGGCTGTCGAACGAAGGCTTCAAGCGCTTAAAATTGATAAATTCGCGGTACGAAAAGGGAAACAACTCCTTCGTGATATGCCTGCCGGTCAGTTTTGTGCCAAATTCGCGGCTCAGCAAAGATGCATTCGACCCCGTTATTACAACCTTAAAATGAGCGTCAAGTTTCTGACGCACAAACAATTCCCATCCTTTAACCGACTGTATTTCATCGAAAAACAGAATTTTAACGCCAGAATTATTGATAACAGTATCAAGCAGTTTAAAATCGTTCGTTTGGAAGTTGTAGAGCCGAATGTCTTCAAAATGGAAGTAGAAGAACTCACCGCTCTGCTTGAGCAGGTACTGGTGCAGCAGGGTACTTTTACCGCAACGGCGTATGCCGGATATTATCAGGGCATGCGTTGAGGTGTCGGTCAAGCTGGCAAGTGCTTCTCGTATCATCCCGCTATCGGAAGCAAGCAACCGTTCTTTCTGTTCACTCGCAATAGTCTCTATTTCAGATCGTTTCATATTATTTCATTTCAAATGATATATTTATTTCGCTTGCAAAGGTATAAATAATTTTTTGAATAACAATACTATACTGAAAAAAATTTTAATATAGGCACTGACGAAAAAAAACTGTTAGGTTAGAGTGCAAGTGCGGTAAAAGTAAAAAAGACGGCTTTTGTAGTCTGGCGTTCGGGCTTGCGTGTTTTGTTCCGGCGGTCGAAGCCTCCACCGTGTTTATGAGTGGTCAGGACACGATGCCAAACACTGCAAAAACCTGTTTTTCCGCAATCACAAGGGCAACCGACATTATTTGGTAATCCTTGACTGCGACCGCGATATGGACATTCACAGCATAGAACGACTGAGTTTTCATCCCTGCGTCAATACTGCATCGCTGATTGTCGCTAAAGATGATTTTCTGCGATTTATGGATTATGCCGGCAACCACTATGAATGGCTTACGCTTTATTCCGACCTGTAACAGACTGTGCGTACTCCTCCCTTTGAACTCATGCTCCGCATTACGCCGAACATGATGGTGATAATGTCAATGAGTTGTCTGCAGGCTTTTTCGCACAGACGGCGTTTTTTACTGACGGCTTCACTTCGAATTGAAGCCGTCAGTTTTGCTTTGACTTTGGTCTTTATTTTTAGAGTCTTCGTGCCGTCGTGTTGAGAAGCGATTCAAAACAAGTAGCCGAAGCCGAGGCGGGAGTCGAGGATGCGGGTGTGGACGTTGGGATGGGCGTCGTAGCGGCTGTCGCGAAGGTAGGCGGAGGAACTGAAGGCGAGATAGTAGTTGTGGGTGAAGAAGTAGTTGAAATTCAGTTTGATGACGGAATACATGACGTTGCCTTCGTCGCCTCGCAGGTTTTCAGAGGTCGGCGAGGCGTCGGAAACGCCGTCGTCGCGGTTCATGGTGAATAGGCGGTAGTTCTCGGCGATGGCGGTGAGGGAGGCTTTTTCGTTGAAGATGAAGCCGATGTTGAGTTTGGAACTGAAGCCGCTGCTGAGGTTGTAGTCTCGTCCCTCGACGTTGTAATAGTCTGTTACGGAGCCGCCAAGCAGTACGGCGTTAAGGAAGGCGCTTGATACAATGAACGTTTTGTCGCTAAGGCTGTATCTGAACTGTTCGCCGAGACCGAAAGCCGCCACTTCGGAGATGCGATAGGTGTTAGTATGCGGCTGACCGTCAATGGTTTTGGAATCGTAGTAGTCGAAATGCTGGAATACGCCCCAGTGGAAGTCTAAATGCTCGTTGCGCAACGGCACGTTCCTGCCCCAAATTTCGCCGACGAGGTTGAAACTGCTCATAAGCGGCTGATAGGAAAAGAGATTGAGGGTAGTGGAGAGGATGAAAGCGTCGTAGGGATGTTCGTTTTCGGCGAAGAAGACATTGCCGTAGAGGAGGCGTAAATCCATGTATGCGGCGTTGTCGATACGAATCTCGCGGCTTTCGGAGAGACCTCGATAGCCTGCTGTTACGGCAAAGTGAACGGGCTGGTTTGCAATTGTTTTGCCGCTGTAGGGACGTGTTTTCCACGCCTCGCCGCTGATGATGCGGGTCAGTCCGTTAACGGGATTGACCACAGCGCCGAGAAACTCTCTGCCGAAGCGTTCCCAGCCTGTTGTGCGACTGTCGGTCAGGACATTAGCGAGGCGATATGACATTTCACCCAGTGCAAAACCGCCTATGGGTGTGGAAATGAAATCGTTAAGCGAAGGCAACTCACATTCAAAGAGATACTCCCATGACAGGCTGCCGGCAACGGCGTAGAGCCACGACGCGCCTTCGTTCATGCCGTTGGTACGCGCGGCGTTGTAGTACATCCCGCCCTGATAGGGGTGCAGGAAGAGGTTGGTGAGGAACATATCGTTGTCCCACACAAGGCTGTGCCGCAAGTTGCGCTTCATCGTGCCGAGACTGATTTGCGCATAGTCGGCATTGAGGGCAAAGCGGTCGAAAGCCCAGACGCCTGCATTGATGCCGAGCGTCTCGAAAGCCGCCGCCACAGGGCGTTTGCGCAACGCACGAACAGTATCAGCCCGCACAGTATCAACCCGTTCTTGTTGTTGTTGCTGCTGCGAAGCGTCACCAGCGACAGAAGCGCCGACAGCGCCGGAAACGCCGGACGCGCCAGACGCGCCGACAGCCGCAACGCAATACATTGACAGTATTGCAATTAAACATTTTCTCATAATATATATTACACAAGACATTCATTAATATATAGACAGTTATCTACCTAAAATATTGTATCTACATAAAAAAAATATTGATTTCCTGTATTACGTATAATCATCAAAAAAATTCCCCAAAAGTAAAAATAATTGCTTACTTTTGCAGCGGAAAAATTCATTATTTATGAGATATACATTGGTCATAAAACAGGGGCAGAACGGTTTTCTAATCGGTCAGTTGAAGGAACTGCCCGCTGTGTTCACGCAGGGCTTGAGCGTTGACGAACTGAAAGAAAACATTGCCGACGTCCTCGAAATGTACTCTCGCAATCATAACAACGGCAAGAGTACCTTTGTGCCTCGCCATGCCGATATTGATACCGATTTGTGCACATTAGTGAGGGCAAGGAAATGCTGACAAAAGTAAATTTACTTGATGCCGCCAACGGAGTGCCGGAGTTGTTCCAATACATAAAAATCGGGCAACTAAACGACCATACGCTCAATGTATTGCAATGCGAAAACCGGACGCTCGATTTTCATGTTCATGATTCGTCTGACGAGATGTTTTACGTCATCGAGGGATGCTTTAAGATAGAACTCGACGATGGCTTTGTTCCGCTTCAAACCGGAGACATGGTCATTATCCCGAAAGGTACACGGCACCGTCCGGTTGTGACAACTTTGGTGAAATGCCTTCTAATAGAGATAGATGGAACACTGAATAAGGACTGATTTATATGGATATTAACGACACGGTTTTATTTAAAGGCCGCACAGATTTTCGAAGATGGCTTTCCGACAACGCCTTATCTAACAATGGAATTTGGGTGAGGTTTTGCAAGGATAAAAAAGCAAAAAGCCTTACTGCGATGGAGGCACTTGAGGAAGCACTCTGTTTTGGGTGGATTGATGGCGTGATGCAATCCATCGACGATAGTTATTATGCTAAGTATTTTAAGCAACGCTCTCCAACAAGCCGTTTCTCCGCGAAAAACAAAAGCCTTGCAGACGCATTAGAAGCAAAGGGATTGATGACCGACCTTGGCAGAGCGAAAATAGAATACGCATTGCAGAATAGCCTTGTCGAGGTTATAGAAGAGCGCCCTCGGCTGACGGATGGACAGATTCAGCAATTCGAAGAGATGTTGCGTCCGTATGATACAGCCTACAGTAATTTTATGAAGATGAGCAAATCAGTCCGCACATCGTACATGAGTTCATACTTTTTTGGTGCAAAGACTGAGGATGGTAAGAAAAAACGGTTCGGCACAATAGTCGAGCGACTAAACTTGAACATTAACCCTATGGAAAGCATGGCAAAGAAACTCAAGCAAATTGAAACAGAGAAACATTAAATGGAATTGGAAGGAGCACGCAAAATGAAAAAGGTGAAAATAACGATAATGTACTGACAGCTTTATACAACTTGTTCCCTACTACAAAAATGAGGCTACGAAAGTTTCTATTGAAATACAACCCTACTTACAGCCGGACAGATAGTCTCTCTCCAAGAGAGGCTATATGTAACTCACAGTGTTATAACTTTTTCGACATTTATCTGCTGTAAAAAATACCTGTCGTGTGAAACAACAATAAACGTACCGTAATAGTCGTTAATTGCGTTTGTAAGTATTTCCTGACTTCGCCACTGGGACACCCTAAAAAGCATCATCCCAAAAATTTTCATTGAACAGGGCGGCGATACTGCGGTGCTTTGCGGTCATCAGCATCGTCTTTGTCATTGTTTCATTGCTGATCGGCAGGCGAATTTTCATTGTTGTAATCGTTTTGACAATGTCCAATACCATGTCAACACTCATATTAATACTTTTCAATCTTAAAATCCGTTCCAGTTCCTTATACACCTTGTATGCAACAAAACAGATGCAAACGTGCGCCTATATTACCGATGCAAAAGCTTGCCCGCTGATTTCCAATATTGAAGTATTTTAATGCCGAATTGAACGTGAGCAAAACAGGAAAAAAGCGAGAGTGCATCACGCACTCTCGCCCTGCAAAAAACATAAAACAATCAATAAAAACAACCGTTTTTATGCTTCTTATGCGAAACTGTTAGAAAAATTAACGTATAAATAACAGTTCGCGATATTTTGGC
>JAISTJ010000196.1 GCA_031272655.1 Tannerella sp. | reverse complement strand
GCCGACTTCATAGCCGAAGGCGTTGACCAGACGCGCGGCTGGTTCTTCACCCTCCACGCCCTCGGCGCCATGCTGTTCGACAGCGTCGCGTTCAAGAACGTAGTCTCCAACGGTTTAGTCCTCGACAAGAACGGCAACAAAATGTCGAAGCGTCTCGGCAACGCCGTTGACCCGTTTGCGATAATAGAGAAATACGGCTCCGACCCGCTGCGGTGGTACCTGATTACTAACGCCTCGCCTTGGGACAACATCAAGTTCGACCCCGAAGGCATTGATGAGGTCAAACGCAAGTTCTTCGGTACGTTATATAATACGTATTCGTTTTTCGCCCTGTATGCCAATGTGGACGGTTTCGCGGGCGAAGAGCCGGAAGTACCCGTAGAACGCCGCCCGGAGATAGACCGCTGGATATTGTCGCTGCTCAATACGCTCGTTAAGGATGTTGATGAATACTACAACACCTACGAGCCGACGCGCGCAGGCAGGGCTATTCAGGACTTTGTCAACGACAACCTCAGCAACTGGTATGTGCGCCTCAACCGACGCCGCTTCTGGGGAGGAGGGATGACGGAAGACAAACTGTCTGCCTATCAGACACTTTACGTATGCCTGCTGACAGTCAGCAAGTTAATGGCGCCTATTGCGCCGTTCTATGCCGACCGCCTCTTCTGCGACCTCGTCGGCGTAACAGGCAGCGAAAAGGCTGAATCCGTACATCTTGCCGACTTCCCCGTATGCAACGAGGCAGTGATAGACAAGACGCTTGAGCGGCGAATGCAACTCGCGCAGGACGTCTCGTCCATGACCCTCGCCCTGCGCCGCAAGGTCAGCATCAAAGTGCGACAGCCGCTTCGTACTGTCATGCTTCCGGCACTGAACGAAGAGCAAAAATCTAACATAGAGGCTGTTAAAAGCCTTATCCTTAGCGAAGTAAATGTCAAGGAACTGAAGTTTGTGGACAACGCTTCCGGAATATTGGTTAAGAAACTCAAGCCCGACTTTAAGAAATTAGGACCGCGTTACGGCAAGATAATGAAGCAGTTAGCCGCCGCTATTCAGTCCATGTCGCAGGACGATATAGCCGCTTTCGAGCGTCAGACCTGCTTCGATTTTAATATTGAAGGGCAGGCGTGCAAGATAGAACTCGCCGACGTGGAGATAATTTCGGAAGACATACCCGGCTGGTTAGTTGCCAACGAGGGCAGTCTGACCATAGCGCTTGACGTAACCGTTACCGACGAACTGCGTAAGGAAGGCTTGGCGCGCGAACTCATCAACCGCATACAGAACCTCCGCAAGAGCAAAGGCTTCGAGATAACCGATAAAATCAGCATCCGCATATCGTCGTCGGACGAGATGAACGAGGCGCTGGCAGATTACCGCGACTATATCTGCAAACAGGTACTTGCCACGTCTTTGCTAACGGTTGATAATTTGCAGGAAGGCGAAGAGCTTGATTTTGAAGACTTTAAACTGTCCGTAATCTTAGACAAAGAATAAACGCCAAACTGCGGCTGTAAGGCAAGGTTTTAAAAATTAATTAAGTACATGAAAATTAAGCATTTGCCGTTTGTTTTATTAGCCTTGATGACTGTGCTGCTTGGGGTTGCCACTTTTGTGGAAGCGCAGTTCGGAACGCCTTTTGTGCAGGCGCATTTTTACGGATCGTGGTGGATGCTAACCCTTTGGATTGCACTTGCTGTGTCAGCTATGTATCTGTGTTTCAGTAAGTTAAAAAAAAGAAAACCGGCCTTATTGCTTCATATCTCGTTTGCCGTGATTTTGCTTGGGGCGCTTATCACTTTCCTGTTTGCCGAACGCGGACAGGTGCATCTCAGGGAAAACAGTCCGCCGAAACAGACCGAAACGTCAATTGCACTGCCTTTCAAGATGCGTCTTGAAAAGTTTGTAACAGACTATTACACAGGCACAACCACGCCGGCAGATTATATCAGCCACCTTGTGATTTATGATAAAGGCCTTGAATTTGAGGCTGTTGTGTCAATGAATAATATTTTCAGGTATCGCGGCTTCAGGTTTTATCAGGCTTCTTATGACAGTGACGGCAAAGGCGCCATATTATCAGTCAGTTATGACCCGTTTGGTATTGCCGTTACTTATGCTGGTTATTTGTTGCTGGCGTTAGCAATGCTTCTGCTGCTTGTTTCCAAAAACGGCGCTTTTCGGAGGCTTATTCGCTCGCTTGGTGTTATCGCTCTGATTATCATGCCATTATCGGCCAATGCCCAGCGCACATTAAATAAGGATGAGGCTAAGGCTTTCGGTAAAATAGCTATTTTTTATCACGGAAGAATCTCACCATTAGATACTTATGCTCACGATTTTACGTTGAAAATTACCGGAAAAGCGTCATATAAAGAGTTTGACGCGGTGCAGGTGTTCGCCGGATGGTTGTTTTTTCCCGACGACTGGCAGGACGAAAAGATGATAAAAATCAAGGACAAAGAGATAAGGCGCCTGATTTTGGGGGGCAACGAGAGCCGTGCGCGATTGAGCGACTTCTTCAATTCAGGGGTTTTCAAACTGACGTATGCAAATTTGCCCCTTCAACACAAGGGAATGAAGGAGGTTGACGAGAAGATGAGTTTGCTCATGTCGCTTCATTCCGGCGCCTCGCTGAAGATTTTCCCCGTTGGTAATCAATGGCTTTCGCCCGATGACGAACTGACATCCCTTCCCGATGACGACAGGATTTTTGTTTCCAAATTTATTACCCTGCTTGCCGAAACGGTTGAAAAAGAAGACCATCAGCAGATTCTGAGGCTTATTGACAAACTGTCTGTGTATCAGCAAAAAAGCTCTGCCGAAGGTGCGATTTCCCCGATCCGCACAAGGATAGAAATCTTTTATAACGGTTTTGATGCGGTGGGCATGCTGTTTAAGATAAATATCGCTGTGGGATTGCTTGCTTTCTTCTTTTTCGTCGGAAACCTGCTGACAGGCAGGAAGCATAAGTTTATTACCGTTCTGGCGTACGTGCAAATTATTCATTCTTTGGCGTTTTTAAGTCTGATTTTTGGGCTAAGGTGGTATATTGCATCGCACATTCCGCTTTCAAATGGCTATGAGACAATGATTTTCGTTTCTTTGTGCATATTGATTTTTGCGGTTTTGCTTGCGAGGGGCGGAACCGGCAGTTCTGAAGCGGAAAAAGCCGCTATAAACCGTAAGGATTTCATTCCCGCTATCGGTTTGCTGCTGTCGGGGCTGACGCTGTTGGTTGCGTCGCTCGGAGCGATGAATCCCGCTATTACCCAGCTTGTTCCGGTGCTGCAATCTCCATGGTTGAGCATCCATGTCTCTTTGATTATGATTTCATACGCGCTGCTCGGTTTTATGTTTTTCAACGGCGTTACGGCGTTGATACTCAGGATAATAGGCAATAACGTTGCTATTGAGATACTTTACACACTCAGCCGCATACTTCTTTACCCGGCGCTTTTCACTCTTGCGGCCGGAATCTTCGTCGGCGCCGTGTGGGCGAATGTGTCGTGGGGGCGCTATTGGGGCTGGGATCCTAAAGAAGTTTGGGCGCTGGTAACAATGCTCGTTTACAGCCTCGCCATGCACCCGCAAACACTAAAACCATTCCAAAAACCTCTATTTTTCCACATTTATTCCATCTTCGCGTTCCTTACCGTGATAATGACGTACTTCGGGGTAAACCTCTTCCTTGGCGGCATGCACAGTTATTGAAGTTCCTCATTACAAGCCTTTTAGCCAAGCGGACAGCAGGGCAGTCATTTGGGAGTGGTAGGTGAAAGATTCCCGGAAACCCCAGCCGTGTCCGCCGGTAGGGAAGATGTACATTGCGGCGGGTATGTCATTGAGTTTCAGGGCTTGATAGTAATGGAGGCTGTTTTCCGGCACGACCCCTTTGTCGTCGTCGCTAAGGAAAATGATTGCCGGCGGGGTGTTGACATTGACTTGCTTCTCGTTGGAAAAACGATAGATGTCATTTTCCGACGGATTATCGCCGAGAAGATTGCTGCGCGAGCCGCCATGCGTCAGTTTGGACATCGTAACGACGGGATAATAGAGGATTGAGAAGTCGGGACGCGAACTGACGCCATCGGGAGAAACGGAGAAATGCGTTGAGGCTGTGGACGCGAGATGACCGCCTGCAGAAAAGCCGCAAATACCTATCTTTGAGGGATTTATGCCATATTTTGCAGCGTTTTTACGGACAATCCGGATTGCTTGTTGCGCATCGTCGAGCGGCACCTCCTTGTGCTTGTTTGGCATCCGGTACTTCAGGATGAACGCCGCAACTCCCTCACTGTTAAGCCATTTAGCAACCTGTATCCCTTCGTGATCGTACGCAAGCCCGGAATATCCGCCGCCCGGGCAAATCACCACTGCCTGTCCGGTAGCGGCATCCTTTGCGGGGAGAAAGATTTCAAGCGTAGGAACAGAGACCCTGCTGACCGATGATTTGTCGGGGCTGACGATCTCTGCTTCCGTAATCCCGTTGCTTGAAGGAGGCTCACCTTCCCAGAGGCGTATAACTTCTTGAGCCTCAGTCATATACGCCGAAGCAAATGAAAACGCCATCACGATGACCTGTTTTCTTGTGAAGTACGATAACATAACAATCCGCCGCCTTGTTACCCAATTTTCTTATAGAGGAAAATATGTGCAAAAAAGCCGAGGATCACAACTCCCAAGCCGAGCAACAATACTTGATTGCTACGCAGATCAGTAAACGCGGGTATGGCAAGAATGCCTACGCCGATAAGCAGGATTATTACTCCTAAATACTTTAATAATGTCTTCATTATGTATAAAAATTAAAAATTTATTACTCAAAAACGGGTACAAATTAAGTAATAATAAACGAAAATGAAAAATTTTTTCGCGAAAAAATGATAAATAATTTTTTTTTGAGGTAATTTTGTAGCCGATTTTAGATGTCGAAAAATGTTGAAAATTCTTTATAAAATCTACTTCTGGGCGGTTGTAATCCCTGTTTTTGCGATAGTTACAATCCTTGCGGCGATGTCGGTCATAATTTTTTGTCCGTTAGGCGGGCGCAAAATTTTTTCCGTTATGCCGGGTGTTCTTTGGGCGAAGGCGGCCTGTGTGCTGTCGTTATGCCGGGTGAAAGTTATTGGTAGAGAGAATATTACGAAAGGCAGGTCATACGTTTTTGCCGCTAATCACCAGAGCGCTTACGATATTTTCCTCGTATATGGCTACATTGGCGCTCCTATCAGCTGGATGATGAAAAAAAGTCTCGGTAAGATACCGTTTGTAGGCGCTGCGTGCAGGATGTTGGACTTCATTTTTGTGGATAACACTTCGGCGCGGGCTGCAAAAAAGAGCATTCAGGACGCTGAGAAAACGATAAAAGAACAGGGACGCTCACTTGTCGTTTTTCCTGAAGGCTCGCGGTCGCCCGACGGACACATCAAGCCGTTCAAACGCGGCGCTTTCCAGATTGCGGCCGAACAGCGGTTGCCGATCGTCCCCGTTACGCTAAACGGCCCGTACTATGTGATGCGCACTCATTCGTGGGACGTCCGCCCGCACCGGATGGAGATGATTATCCACCCTCCGATAGAGCCGATTGATGATGAACCTGATTTTAAAGTGCTGTTACAGAGGTTATTAGAGGCTACTCAGACGAGTATTTGTTCGGCGCTTTGGGAGGAGTTTCGGTAAACGGCAATCGGCAAACGGTTTGAGGTTTCAAGTTTTTGTTGGTTTTTTTTGTTTTTTGTTGTTTTTGTTTTTTGTTGTTTGAGTTTTTTTTGTTTAAGGTTTGGCAAAATGATATTTTTTTTCGGAAAAAGTTGGCAGATTGAAAATTTTTTTGTTCCTTTGCAGCACATTTGGAAATTTTGTGTTTGAGAGAAAACATCAATATTTTTATTATTAATCATTTATAAATCATTGTTTTATGAAGAGAATTATCATTTTTGGCATGGTTTTGGCGGCTTTTATAAGCTGCTGTGAGAAACAGAAACAGGTTACTGCGTTAAGCGTAACGGAAGAAGACATCCCAATGGCGGTGTTGATTGACACTCCGTTGATTACGGCGCCTCCGGCCGAGTTGGGACTTAATCCCTATTACAAGAAGTACATGAACGTGAACGGCATACATGTTTGCAGTTCGTGGCGTGTGCCCGATTCGTGTTATTACGCCGCGTATATCACAATCAAAGCTATGACCGACGCTTTGTCGAAAGAGGTGATGGATACGCTTGTGAAGATGAACACCCGCATCGGCATAATGGCGAGGTATGAAGGTACGACCGATATTCCCGAACATGCGCATTTAGCTGCCGATACGTCAATCAACTGGGATTTGCGCGCCCGCGGGCTTGGGGGTGGCAAACGTAATCCGCTTTCCACCTGTGCGGAGGAGAATATCCTTGCTTATCAGATAGATAAGTATCATGCAGAAGATATTCTCATACATGAATTTTCGCATACGATACATCTTGCAGGGCTTGTGTCGGTCAATCCCAAAATCAACGAAGAGCTGCAGGAATCGCTTGACGAAGCTGTTGCAAAAGGCAGGTATAAAAATGTTTACGCCTCGACAAACATTGCCGAATACTGGGCGGAAGGCGTCCAGAACTGGTTTAACGTCAATGCGGAAGTAAACACGGATGACGGCGACGGCAAACACAACAAAATAAATACGCGCGAGGAGATGAAACGCTACGACCCGCGACTGTACGCCATCATCGCACGCTATTTCCCCGAAGTGAAGGAGCAGATCAGCCGCCATAAAAAAGTTAATCTTTACGACTGGCAGGAGTGAGGTTACTTCTTTAATCCCCAGAAATTACGGCTGTTGCCGGACGCTTTACATGGTTTGATGCTGAAATCTTCAGCGCTGTCTCCCGTGTAAAGGGTTATCTCTTGTCCTTTATCCAAGACAAGCTCGTACTGTCCGTCGCCCAATTCTTTGATCTTGATTGCGGAGTTGGACGTTTTGAAACTGCCTTCAAAGCCCGGACGGACTATGCACGGCTCTCCTGCGAGACTCTTGATTTTC
>JAISTJ010000147.1 GCA_031272655.1 Tannerella sp. | reverse complement strand
CAATCAAGTCAGGGCTTGTAACCTTGATTTTCGACTTACCGTACCGCGACGCTTCAACGGAAAAAGAAAACAACTGAACGAAAAAACCACCGTCATTGCGAGCCACTTTCTCGTCATTGCGAGCCACCCCTCCGTCATTGCGAGCTTGCGAAGCAATCTCACTCGTAGGGTAGAAAAACCCCGCCGTATCCGCCGTCAATTTGTACTTAAACTGCTCTTGTTTAGGCGTTGAGACCTTCAATTTAAGTAACGCCTCGTACGAGAATTTCTTTCCGTTACTGTCAATAGAATCCGTTTCGACGGGTTTGATAACTTTCAATGGCTCGGCGCCGAAGATTTCGGTAAGGCGTTCATTTTGCGCCCAAGCATTTAAACTAAACACAATCAATAAAATAGAAAATAATCGTCTCATAAAAATGAAAATTAAAGTGAATGAATTTGTGCAAAAATAGAAATAAAAAGCGAGAATTTAATAAAAAATTCATATTTTTGCATGCGAAAATTTGAAGTAGAATAACAAAATCGTTTAAAATCAAAAGAGTATGAAAAAATTTGGAATTTTTACAGTCATTGTTTTGATGATTTCCGTAAATTCTTGTTCAAGATACGGAAAGATGGCATTTAATACGGACGTGGACACGATGTCGTACTATTTCGGCATGGCGCGGGCGGATGGTTTTAAGAACTATCTGTTGCAGTCGGACGTTGATACGGCTTACATTGATGATTTCTTCAAGGGTTTCCGCGAGGGCATCAAGCATCACGGGCCTAAGGACATCGCCTATCTTGAGGGGATGAGGGTTGCGCATCTCATTAATAACCGGTGGATTGAGAACCTCAACAGCGAGATCTACGGCAAAGATTCGACAATGAGCATCAACAAGAGGGCTGTTTTTTCGGGTTTCTATTACGGTGTGAAGAATCAGGACGACTTGCAGATGGTGCAGGCGGAATCTATCAGCCGTGTGAAAATTGAGCAGGTGAAAGAAAAATACAGACTTGAAAAGTATGGCGACAATTTAGTCGCAAACACGAAGTTTTTGGAAGAAAACAAGCTAAAAGAAGGCGTAAAGACCACCGAAAGCGGCCTGCAATACAAGATTATCAAAGAGGGAACGGGGCCTGTGCCGGAGAAGAGTTCGCTTGTGAAGGTCAATTACAGGGGCAGGCTCATTGACGGCACTGAGTTTGACAGTTCTTACAAAAAGGACGCCCCGTCGCAGTTCCGCGTCAGTACGGTTATAAAAGGCTGGACAGAAGCGCTTTCGATGATGCCCGTCGGCTCCAAATGGGAAATCTATATCCCATACGACATCGGTTACGGCTCGGCAGGCTCCGGCAATAATATACCGCCCTATGCCACGCTTATCTTTGAAGTAGAGCTGTTAGAAATAGATCCTAAATAGCGCTAATCCTGTTGTAGTGGCAAAATAGCAGTTTACCGTCGCCGTCGTGCAGGTGCATGCCGTTACCTTCGCAGTAACGGAACATGCTGCAGTCGGCGCAGACGCCTTGACGCGCCCATTCGCGGTTGCGGAACGGCTCGAAACGGTTGTTCCAGACATCCATAAAGTCGTCTTTGTATATGTTTCCCTGGTTATAATCGGCGCGGATGCTCGGGCAGGCGGAAATACTGCCGTCTGCCAGCACTGATGCTACGTTCACGCCCGCATGACATTCGTAAAAGTTGTCCCTTACTTCCGTTTCATAGTTGCCGAGAAAGCCTTCGCAGCCGTAGTTGAGGCGGATACGTCCTTCGCGGCGGGTGTCGCGGATAAAGTTCAAGACGGACGTAAAATCTTCGTCAGATAGCTGAAAATCAGGCTCTTGCGCTGCGCGCCCTACGGGAAAAATCGTGAAGATACGCCATCTGGGGACGCCGATGCTTATAAGGAAATCGCGAAATGCAGGCAGGTCGGGCAAGTTTTTGAGATTGACACATGTTACCACGTCCCACATCAACTCCTTTTCTCCGGTCAGCATTTTGATGGCATTCAAGGCTTTGGCATAGCTTTGCGGGTGGCGGCGCAGCCAGTTGTGCGCCTCCTCGAACCCGTCGAGGCTTATTGTGATGGAGTGAAGTCCCGCTCTCATCAGCGAGTCGAGCCGTTCGCGGGTCAGCGCCAGACCGTTGGATACCAATCCCCACGGAAACTCGCGACGGTACAGCTCAATTCCGCACTGCTCAATGTCTTTGCGCACGAGCGCCTCGCCGCCCGTCAGGATTATCATCGTGTGATGCGGGTTTACGTGCGGGGTTATTTGGTCAATCACTTTCAGGAAATCCGCCACTGGCATGTCAGGCTGGTTGGCAACGGCGCGGCAGTCGCTTCCGCAATGGCGGCAGGCGATGTTGCACCGCAACGTACATTCCCAGAACAGCGTGGTCAACTCATGCAGCCGGACGTTGTTCCTGTGTATTCGCCTGAAGAGTTCCAGTCCGAGGCGTTTCCTTATTGTCGGTTTCTTGTTCATTCCTGATTTTCCGTCTGCGTCAAATCTTCTTCAAGTTCCACATTTTTAACGTCCACCGTGTATTTGCCCTGATACCAGTTGCCTTTGCCCGGGGAATGTTCTCCTTGCCTGAAGTCTATATGCAGGGTATCGGATTTGAATTTACCGCTGTTTTCAACACCGTCAATATCCTCTATATAAACGGAAACCGTATTATCTTCATCGTTCCGCAGATTATAATCCTTTTCCGAAAGTTCAAACTCACCTTTTCCGTCGGATAATGAAAATTTATAATCCGTCTGTATTACGCCATACATAACGCCAAAGCGATTTACGGGTATAAAACCCACTCGTATTCCCTTTATCGGCTGTCCGTCTTTCTTATTGACGACCTTGCCTTTGATGACAAAGTCGGCTTCGGGAGAGCCGTATTCCGCAGGCCCTACAATATCGCAGCCACCGAACCCGCACGCCGTCAATAAACCCGCAAGCGCCCAATTAGTACCCCTAATTAACATTCTATTCAGCTTTTTCATAACCTAATATTTTTGCAAAGATA
>JAISTJ010000021.1 GCA_031272655.1 Tannerella sp. | reverse complement strand
TTATGGAACGGACAAAAAGCCATCATCATCTGCGGAAACCCTACTGCTCAGGCAGTTAATGGCGCTCTTGATATTTCACTCGAAGGCACTCCGCTTTCAGGCGCAAAAACCTTGCTTGTAACAGACTTGTGGAATGGCGGCAAACCGCGCAGTATCAAGGCTTCCGACCTGTCCAAACTCCCCGTCGGCATGAAAGCCGATAAAACGCTGCGCGGAGGATTAGCCGTATTTAAAATTGAAACAAAAACGTTATGAAATTGACTATAAGAAAGGCGACAACAGAAGATACGGCCTTGATAAACAGCCTTGCGGCGCGGATTTGGGAACCGACATACGGCAACATTCTAAAGAAGGAACAGCTTGATTATATGTTTGATATGATGTATTCGGAAGAACACATCGCCGAACAGATGACCGCGCATGGGCATACGTATTTGATTGCAGCTGCCGACGGCGAGCCTTGCGGGTATATCTCAATGGAACAAGACACAAGTTTTGAAGGCAGTCCCAAGTTTATCTTCCAAAAAATCTACTGCCTGCCGGAAATGCAGGGTAAGGGCATAGGCAAATATCTTGTAAATGAGGGAATTAAGCACCTTAAGAAACTCACCGGCGGAGTGCCGTTAGAGATAGAGCTATACGTAAACCGCGGCAACCCAGCCGTCGGCTTCTACGAACACATCGGCTTTGTCAAAACCGACACACGCGACCACTACATTGGCAACGGATACTATATGAACGATTATATAATGACATTAAAATGCTAAAAATCAAAGACATAATACAGGAAATTGAGCGCGTTGCGCCTCCGGCTCTTCAAGAAGAGTTCGACAATGCAGGCGTGCAGGTCGGCGATGTCAATCAGCCTGCTACAGGCGCATTGCTCTGCCTTGATCTTACAGAAGAGGTTGTAGATGAGGCAGTTAATGCCGGATTCAACCTCCTCATCTCGCATCACCCGCTGCTTTTCAAGCCGTTAAAATCGCTGACCGGCAAGACTTACATTGAGCGGTGCCTGATGAAAGCAGTCAAGAACGACCTCGTCATCTATTCGGCGCACACAAACCTTGATAACGCCACCGACGGGGTAAACTTCAAACTCGCTTCGCTGTTCGGCCTTGAAGACGTCCATATCCTAAGTCCGAAGCGCAACAACCTCTTCAAACTCGTAACATTTGTGCCGGTCGAGTCCGAAGACATCCTTCGCAAAGCCCTTTTCAAAGCGGGCGCGGGGCATATCGGAAACTACAGTTCGTGCAGTTTCAACACGGAAGGCAACGGCACATACCTCGCGGGTGAGAACACTAACCCATATCGAGGCGAGCGCGGCGAACTGCATACCGAACCCGAAACCCGCATCGAAACAGTCTTCCCCGCGCATCTCAAGACGGCCGTCCTGCGCGCCTTGCTCTTGGCGCACCCTTATGAAGAGCCGGCCTACGACATCTATCCACTTGATAATGAATGGCATCAGGCAGGAAGCGGCGTCATCGGCACACTACCCGACTGGGAAGACGAACTCATCTTCCTCCAGCGTATCAAAGACGTACTCAACGCCGATTGCCTCAAACATTCGCCCCTGACGGGCAGGAAGTTACGCACCGTAGCAATTTGCGGAGGCAGCGGAGCGTTTTTAATCAAAGACGCCATCGCCGCAGAAGCCGATATTTTTATCACCGGCGAGGCGAAATACAATGATTATTACGATGTTGAGAATAAAATTTTACTTGCCGTAACAGGTCATTACGAAAGTGAAATAATCACAAAAGATATTTTCTTTCATGTTATTTCAAAAAAATTTCCTACCTTTGCAGCTCAAAATTCAACATTAAATACAAACCCGATTAAATATTTATAAGATGGCAAAGAAAGAAGAAGCCAAGAAAGAGGCGGTTGAAAAGACTGAAAAAACAGCTAAAGCGGCAGCTAAAACGACGAAAGAAACAAAAGAGACGAAAGAGAAAAAGACTGTAAAAGAAGCGAAAGAGACAAAGCCTGCGAAAGCGGAAAAAGTTGCCGTAAAGGTTGAAAAAGCTGTATCAAAGGTTGAGAAAGCTGAAAAAACAGAGAAAAAGAGCGCCACTCCGAAAGAAACTCATAAGAAATCATCGAAGAAGTCAGAGCCGAAAACTCCGATTGATCCGTTAGATTACTTTGACGCTTCGATTCCAGGTGAATTAAATCCTAACCGCGCGTCGGAAGACGGCAAGGATTTCACCGTCGAGGAGAAGCTTTCAATGCTGTTTCAGCTTCAGTCTATTGTATCGGAAATTGATAAGATAAAAACGCTCAGGGGCGAGTTACCGCTTGAGGTTCAAGACCTTGAAGACGAGATAGCCGGCCTCAGGACACGCCTTGACAAGTTTCAGGCAGAGATTCGCGATTTTGAAGACAATGTGCTTGGGCAAAAAAACAAAATTTCGGAATCAAAGCTACTGATTGACAAATACAAGGCCCAGTTAGAGCAGGTTCGCAACAACCGCGAATTTGATAATTTATCTAAAGAGGTTGAATTTCAGGAACTTGAAGTAGAATTTTCAGAGAAAAAAATCCGGGAGTTCAACGCTTCAATCCGTCAGAAAAAGGAAAGTATTTCGGGAAGCAAGGAGATACTTGAGGGGCGCAAGTTCGACCTTGAGCAGAAGAAGAAAGAGCTGCAGGACATCGTTGCCGAGACACGTCAGGAGGAAGAAAAACTTCGCGACAAGGTCAAGGCTTTCGAGGAAAAAATCGAGACGCGACTGCTGAATGCGTTTAAACGTATCCGAAGGGGTGCGCGTAACGGTTTGGCCGTCGTCAATATCGAACGCGACGCCTGCGGAGGCTGCTTCAACAAGATCCCGCCCCAGAAACAGCTGGATATCAAGCTGCGCAAAAAGATTATCGTGTGCGAATATTGCGGTCGCATCATGATTGATCCTGACTTGGCTGCTTCCAAAGCAAGCTGACAAGCGTGTTTAATCGCCATATACGGCGCTGAAAATGAATGAGTTAATACATACAGTTCGAAAATTTATTGAGACAAAGCGCTTACTTACGCCATCAAAACCCATCATTACCGGGTTTAGCGGAGGAGCCGATTCGGTAGCTTTGTTGTTTATACTTAACAGACTGAATTACAAATGTATAGCTGCTCATTGCAATTTTCACCTGAGAGGAGCGGAATCCGACCGCGACGAAGCTTTCTGCAAGCAATTTGCTGAAAATCATGGGATTACGTTTGAAAGCGTCGCTTTTGACACAAAAGAGTATGCTTCCGCGAATCATATCTCTGTTGAGATGGCTGCACGGGAACTTCGCTACAATTGGTTTGAAACCGTTCGCCAAAAGTTTGATGCTCAGGCTATTGCGGTAGCCCATCACAGGGACGACAGCGCCGAAACATTGCTGCTCAACCTGATACGCGGCGCGGGAATACGCGGACTTTGTGGCATTCGACATAGAAACGGCTTAATTGTGAGGCCGTTACTGTGTACGGACAAAGACGAAATTTTGAAATTCGTTAAAAATCAGGGACTTGATTATATAACCGACAATTCCAACAACTCGGACGAATACACCCGTAACTTTGTGAGATTGAGGGTTATACCTCTGATGGAGCAAGTCAATCCCTCTGTTAAAGCCACTCTCGCACGAACAGCCGAACATCTTGCCGACGCCGAATCCATATATATTAATGTAATAGAGAAAGCAAAGAGAGCTTTGCTTCAAAAGATTAATAATGAGGAATTTACGCTTGATATAGATGCCCTGTTGGGATACGATACCGCCGAGACAGTCTTGTTTGAAGTGTTGAGGGATTTCGGTTTCACGCGGCAGGTTATGGAAGAAATCATGAGATCGCTGCATGGCGAATCCGGTAAAATTTTTTACGCTCCCGAAACTGAAATGCAAGTTGTTAAAGACAGAAACAGGCTGATAATCAGCAAAATAACTATCAATAACAGCACGGAAGAATATCTTATAGAAGACATTGAAAACCTGCCCGCAGCGATGCCTTTAAAAATTTCATTCAAGAAACAGCTCATTGACAGCGACTTTGAAATAGACAGGTCGCAACAGACAGCGACTTTCGACTATGACAGGATAAAATTTCCTCTTAAATTGCGCAAATGGCGGTCGGGCGACAGGTTCGTTCCTTTCGGGATGAAGAACTTCCGGAAACTGAGCGATTTTTTTACGGACAACAAATACAGTCTTTTTGACAAGGCGAAAGTGTGGCTGTTGTGTAGCGGGGAAGATATTTTGTGGATAGTCGGGGCGCGTGCCGATAACCGTTTCAGACTGACCGAAAAATCAAAAAATGCGCTTACGGTAAAAATTTTTCTTTAAAAATTTGCAGTTTTTAAAAAATAATTCGTATCTTTGCGGCGGAATTATTACTCAAGCTTAAACTTACCGGTTTAAAAAATCCACATTTTTTTTTGCAAACAAAGACAAGCGTGTAGATATACAACAGGATAACGATTGCTTAATAAATATTTGAAATTCAATACATTATTTTTATATGCAGAAATACAACATTCTTGAATTAAACGAGAAAGAACTGCCTGAATTACAGGAGATTGCAGAGACTTTGGGCATACACAAGATCAAATCTCTGAACAAAGAAGAGCTGGTTTATAAAATCCTTGATGAGCAGGCCATTTCATGGGCCGGCAGACAAGTCGAAAAAGAAGCCAGAATGAGGGAAAAGAGAACCCAGAAGAAGAAAAACAATCAGCAGAAAAGCGACAGGAAGCCCGCTCAACATGGTGCAACGCCTGCCGCAGGAGCACAGTCTTCCGCTTCGCAGGCTACTACTGCGGTATCACAGACTTCAGCCTCCATCGAAAGCAAAAAAGACGAAGGCACTGATAATCAACCTTCTACAAGACGCCGCGGACGGCCGCCGAAGCATACATCCGTAGAGACACCTGCAAACGAAACGGCTTCAACGCCCGATTCCGCCACTCAAAACGAGTTGCCGTTTGAGGCTCCGGATAAAGTTACGGCTTCGGTTCCGGAAACAACGCCGGCCGAAGCAGCGGTTGAAGCAACGGTTGTTAAGGAACTGACTGCAACACAGTCTGTTCCCCAGCAAACTGCCTCTCAACTAACCATTCAAAAAACCAAGAGGGGACGTCCCAGAAAAGAAAAGGCAGATTCAGCAAGCGAATCACATCAACAACAGCCTCAAAACAAGCAGATTAAGCTCAACAACCAGTCTCAACAGCAGGCGAACCAGCCACAGCAACCACAACAGCCTCAACCGCAGAGAGTTACTTTCCTGCGCAAAGACAACGCCGACACGCCGCGTCCGGCTACACCGACGGTACAACCCGCCGTAACGCCGCCAGCACTTGAAAACGTTGCTGCTCCGGATATTATCGCCGAAGCGCAGCTTGAAGCGCCGGAAATTCCCGTTGCAGAACAGCCCGCCGCCGTACAGCCCGAATCGGCGCAACCTATTGAGCCTAAGCGTATTATCTTCAGGCACAACAGGGAAACTTCATCCGTGCTTGACCAGATTTTGCCGATAGCGCCCGTTGAGCCGAAACAACCGAAAGCGGAGGCGACAAACGGTCAGCAAAAAGCTAAAAATCAGCAACAAGCGAAACAATTCCAGAACAATAATAATCAGCGTGCAGCTGTGTTGCCGCCGATGGAAACAGTTGATGATTCCTATAATTTCGACGGTATCCTTATCGGTTCCGGCGTTTTGGAAATAATGCCTGACGGATACGGTTTCCTGCGTTCACCCGACTTCAACTACCTGTCGTCACCCGACGATATCTACCTGTCACAGGCGCAAATAAAGCTTTTTGGCCTTAAAACGGGCGACTTGGTAGAAGGCCCTATACGATTGCCGAAAGAAGGGGAGAAATTCTTCCCCTTGGTTAAAGTGGACAAAATCAACGGTTTACTGCCGGAAGAAGTGCGTGACCGCGTGCCGTTTGACCATTTGACGCCGCTTTTCCCGGATGAAAAATTCCATCTTACGGAAAGAATGTCGCCGAAAGTTTACGATCGCATCTCGGTGCGCGTTGTTGACCTCTTTTCGCCTATCGGCAAAGGTCAGCGCGGACTTATAGTAGCCCAGCCTAAGACAGGTAAAACCATGTTACTCAAGGATATAGCCAATGCTATAGCATACAATCATCCTGAAGTTTATATGATTGTGCTGCTTATTGACGAGCGTCCTGAGGAAGTAACCGATATGGCGAGAAGCGTTGATGCTGAGGTAATTGCATCTACTTTCGACGAGCCTGCCGACCGTCATGTCAAGATAGCCGACATTGTTATAAACAAGGCGAAACGCCTTGTAGAATGTGGGCACGACGTAGTTATCCTGCTTGATTCAATCACCCGCCTCGCTCGCGCGTACAATACCGTACAGCCGGCATCCGGCAAGGTTTTGTCTGGAGGTGTGGACGCCAACGCGCTCCAGAAGCCAAAGCGTTTCTTCGGAGCAGCCCGTAACATTGAAAACGGCGGCAGCCTGACTATACTTGCAACCGCATTAACAGAGACCGGTTCGAAAATGGACGAAGTCATCTTCGAGGAATTTAAAGGCACCGGCAACATGGAGTTGCAGCTCGACCGCAAACTGTCGAACAAGCGCATCTATCCTGCTGTTGATATCATCGCTTCAAGCACACGCCGCGACGATCTGCTGCAAGACGAGCAGACTATTAACCGTATGTGGGTGCTGCGTAAGTATCTGTCCGACATGAACTCTATTGAAGCTATGGAATTTGTTAAAAAACAGATGGATAACACTGTGGATAATCCGGAGTTCCTCGCATCTATGAACGGTTAATATCTTAAAAATCAATTTAATATGGAACATACAATCTTTTTTGTTTTAGCGGCTTCGGTCATTGGGCTGGGGTTCGCAGCGTATTTCTTCCGCGACATGATGAAGAAAGACGAGGGTACCGACACGATGAAAAAAATAGCGCTGCACGTCCGCAAGGGCGCTATGGCTTACCTGCGGCAGCAGTACAAGGTCGTTACTTTTGTGTTCATCTCGCTCGCTATCCTCTTCGCTATCATGTACTTCCTCAACCTGCAGAACGGCTGGGTGCCTTTCGCCTTCCTTACCGGCGGCTTCTTTTCGGGTCTGGCCGGCTTCTTCGGGATGAAAACGGCGACCTACGCCTCGGCGCGTACCGCCAATGCAGCACGCTCGTCGCTCAACAGCGGCTTGCAGGTGGCTTTCCGCTCCGGCGCAGTGATGGGGCTTACCGTCGTAGGGTTGGGTCTGTTAGACATTTCCCTCTGGTATCTCATTCTTAATCACTTTATTGCAGACGACGGAGGGCATAAACTGATGATTATCACTACCACTATGCTGACCTTCGGCATGGGAGCCTCTACGCAGGCGCTCTTTGCCCGCGTCGGCGGCGGTATATATACTAAGGCGGCAGACGTTGGCGCCGATTTGGTTGGCAAGGTCGAAGCGGGCATACCCGAAGACGACCCCCGCAACCCCGCTACTATTGCTGATAATGTGGGCGATAACGTGGGCGACGTTGCCGGTATGGGCGCCGACCTCTATGAATCGTACTGCGGCTCTATCCTCGCTACGGCGGCGCTCGGCGCAGCGGCTTTCGCTTTCAACCCCGAAATGCAACTCAAAGCAGTTTTCGCCCCGATGCTCATCGCCTCCATCGGCGTAATACTCTCAATAGCAGGTATTTTCTTAGTACGCACCAAAGAGGGCGCGACGATGAAACAACTGCTCGGCTCGCTCAGCAAGGGCGTGAATATCAGTTCGCTGCTGATAACTATTGCAACCTTCGGCATACTTTACGCGCTGCAAATCCAGAACTGGGTGGGCATCTCGTTCTCCGTCGTTGTAGGGCTTGTGGCGGGCATTATCATCGGTCAGGCTACCGAATATTACACTTCGCACAGTTACAAGCCGACGCGCAAGATAGCCGAGAGTTCGCAGACGGGACCTGCTACGGTCATCATCTCCGGCATAGGGCTTGGCTTCATCTCAACCGCTATTCCGGTGATAACCATCAGTCTGGCGATTATTCTGGCTTTCCTTTCGGCTATCAACTTCGATGTGGCAAACATGCTTTCAGCCCAGAACATCGTTACAGGTCTGTACGGCATCGCCATCGCCGCTGTGGGTATGCTTTCTACGCTTGGCATCACGCTTGCTACCGACGCTTACGGTCCTATTGCCGACAATGCGGGCGGTAATGCCGAGATGAGCCATCTGGGTAAGGAAGTGCGCCAGCGTACCGACGCCCTTGACGCGCTGGGTAACACTACCGCCGCTACCGGTAAGGGCTTCGCAATAGGCTCTGCCGCGCTTACCGCTTTGGCTCTGCTCGCTTCGTATATAGAGGAGATAAAAATCGCTCTGCTGCGCGTCGGCGAGACTACAATCACCGTCGGCAAAGATGTCGTGGACACGGCAACCGCTTCGTTTCAGGATTTTATGACGCATTTCAACGTCTCGCTGATGAACCCTATCGTATTGGTGGGCATCTTCATCGGCTCTATGATGGCGTTCCTGTTCTGCGGCTTGACGATGAACGCGGTAGGTCGCGCCGCACAGCACATGGTAGAAGAGGTGCGCCGACAGTTCCGTACCATCAAAGGTATAATGGAAGGCGAAGCCGAGCCTGACTACGCCCGCTGCGTGGAGATTTCCACCAAAGGCGCTCAACGCGAGATGCTGCTGCCCTCGCTGCTCGCTATCATCGTGCCTATCCTTACCGGCTTGATTTTCGGCGTTCCGGGAGTGCTGGGACTGCTGACAGGCGGTCTGGGAGCAGGCTTCGTACTCGCCGTCTTTATGGCTAACGCCGGCGGCGCATGGGATAACGCAAAGAAACATATCGAGGAAGGCAACTACGGCGGCAAAGGCTCCGACTGCCACAAGGCTACCGTCGTTGGCGACACCGTCGGCGACCCGTTCAAAGACACGTCCGGTCCGTCGCTCAACATCCTTATCAAACTGATGAGCATGGTCTCAATAGTCATGGCAGGGCTTACGGCGGTTCATAGCCTGCTGGGATAAAAAACAGGTAATTTTTTCAATAAAAAGAAAAAAAACAGTTACCTTTGCGCCCCGAAAAGGCGGGGTTCCGTAGCTCAGTTGGATAGAGCAACAGCCTTCTAAGCTGTGGGTCGTGCGTTCGAGTCGCACCGGAATCACTAATCCAAAATCTTGATTTTTATGTTGCGGTAGGACACTTCATCGCCGTGATCCTGCAACAAAATATGTCCTTTGGGAGCTTCGCCGAAAGGACCGTCGGCATTGTATGACGGCTCGACGTACTTGCTGCCTTTAATCAACGCCCTGAACGCCTCCGAGCCGCGCTCATACTCCAACGTCTTGAAACCGTTGAGCCAGTGTTCCACATGATTGTTCGGGAACACTTTGATAATAGCCTGATTCCATTGTCCTATCCCGTTAAAACGGACATTTTCCGGCTTGATAAGGTCGTACAAACCTGCACAGCGGCGACTGCCAGGAAAGGTAGTGAAAAGTTTGGCGTCAGGATGTTCGTCATCATCAAGTACCTGATATTCAAGCCCAAACACAGCGCCCGGATGTTTCTCGCTTTCTATAACAAAATATTTTATCCCGCTGTTAGCTCCTTTCGTGATTTTGAAATCCACTTTCAGCTCAAAAGCCGAGTATTCATCAACCGAAACGATGTCGCCTCCATGCGCGGAATTACCTCCGGCATGAATGGTAATGGCTCCGTCAGCAATAGTCCAGCCTTCGGCCGGAAAAGATTCTTTCAGCGCTCCACGCCATCCTGCCGATGTTTTGCCGTCAAAAAGAAGCTTCCATCCGGCAGCTTTTTCGCTGTCGGAAAGGGTATTAGGGACATCTTCCTCTTCTTCAGCCTGTTTGTACTGAAGCATACCTGTTTCATTGCCGGATAAATCAACCGGCTTGTCGCCGGCAGTAAAGGCGCATAATATTAACGCCAACACAATCAATGAATTAGAAATCGTTTTCATGTTTGTTTCATTTTAAAATTATTCCGCAAATGTACGTATTTTTTCTTTTAATGTGATATTCGGAAGATTTTTTTTAACTTTGTACCCTCAATTCAGGATGATGAAAGTATTTGAAAACAAAAAAGATCTGAATATTACAGCCACAGCTGCGACAGTTGGTTTTTTTGACGGGGTGCATTGCGGACATCGTTTTTTGTTCGGCGAGTTGCAAACTTTTGCCCGTTCACTCGGTTTACCGTCGGCAGTCGTTACTTTTACTACACACCCTCGAATTGTGCTGCACTCTGATTATCAGCCATTACTGCTGAATACTTTTGAAGAAAAGATTGATCTGCTGTCGGATACGGGCATTGATTACGCCTTTGTGCTTGATTTTACGCCTGAGTTAGCGCAATTTTCAGCCGAACAGTTTATTAAGGAGATACTCTATAATCAACTAAATATCAGAGCGTTACTGATTGGACACGATCATCGTTTCGGTCATCAGAGGCGCGAAGGATTTGATGAATACGTAAGATACGGCTCCGAAAGCGGGATGGTCATCAAAAAAGCGACGCCATACAGCGATGGGGAGCAGGTAGTCAGCTCATCGGTTATCCGCCGCGAATTGGAGGCCGGCAATGTAGCGACCGCCGCACGGATGCTTGGATAT
>JAISTJ010000018.1 GCA_031272655.1 Tannerella sp. | reverse complement strand
GGTAATATTACTTTGGATTTCGTGCAGGTTACACCGTTTGAAAGACGCACTTCCTCCTCCCCTACCCGCGCTAAACTGCTTTATGACGAAAAATATATTTATGTAGGCGTCTGGTGTCGCGACTCGCATCCCGACAAGACTATACGTTTCATTGGAAACCGCGATGACAACTCTGTTGGCGACCTCATCAGCATTGCTTTCGACACTTATCATGACTATCGCGCCGCACCGGAATTCAACATAAATGTTGGCGGTAACAAGACCGATCTTATTGTTACCGACAAGTTAGAAATCAACCGCAGTTGGAACGCTGTCTGGGAAGGGCGCACACATTTCAGCGCCGCAGATTCTTTATGGACGGCAGAGCTGCGCATCCCTTTCAGCCAACTGCGCTACAATCGTCTATCAGACGACGGGCTATGGGGCTTGCATATAAGGCGCGTCATACGGCGTAACAACGAGGTGCAAAACTGGAGTATGATACCTCTGAAAAACAACGGACATGTCTTTTCTTTCGGCTCTATGCAGGGAATGAACGACCTGCCAAAATCGCGCGGCATAGAATTTTTGCCTTATGTGATGACTAAATTTCGGGCAGAGCAGGCCGTTGAAGGGCATCCCTACAAGCAAGGCGATAGCTGGGAACGTAACGCAGGCTTCGACGCCAAGTTCGGACTGTCGGACTATACGCTCGACATGACCGTAAACCCCGATTTCGGACAGATAGAGTTAGACCCTTCCGTGATGAACCTCACAGCTTACGAGACATTCTATGACGAGAAACGACCCTTTTTCCTCGAAGGCAAACATATCCTCGACTTTGCCGACGGCAGCAATATGATGTTCTATACACGACGCATTGGCGCTGCACCCTCGTTTACGCCATCCGGTGATTACATCGAGAGTAAAGGGAGCGTACCTATTATTGGCGCTCTCAAACTGACAGGCACTAATCGGCACGGGCTGACTGTCGGGGCTATTCAAAGCCTGACAGCCGGCTCTTCGGCACGGGTGATGAGCAACAATCTTGAAAGACGCGATGAGACCGAGCCACGAACCAACTACACTGTCATGCGACTTCAAAAAAACTGGAAAGGAAACACCCTGCTCGGCGGAATGATTACTTCGGTGAACCGGTTTTTCGGTTATAATGAACAAAACCGTGATATAGAACCTGTTTTAAAAAATTATATGCCCCAGAACGCCTATACTGCAGGTCTTGATTTTACGCAATATTTTCATAACAGGCTGTATTATATAGATATGAAAGGAATGTTTAGCTCTTTAACCGGCAGCCGCGAAGCTATCACTCTGCTTCAGAACAGCGCCGTTCATTACTACGGTCGAGCTTCCGCAAGCGACTATCTCGGCGTTAACTACGACCTTACAACTCTCAATGGCACAGGAGGTTATATCAAAATAGGGCGAAAAGGCAATGATAAATGGACTTTTTCCGAAACTTTCGGTTGGGCGTCCCCGGGGTTCGACCTGAATGACGTCGGCTACCTCAAGCAAGCAGACATACTGCGTAACACAACAGAAATACAGTTCAGACGCACTGATATCTGGAAATTCTTCCGCTCTAACACCATAACATTTTCACAGACAAATGAATGGGATTACAGCCACACCCCTATACATAATAATGCCTCACTGACTTGGAAAATGATGTTTCTCAACCGTTTTGAGCTGACTGCAAGTGAACAATACGGATGGAACCAGTTAGAGACAAGGCAGTTACGCGGCGGACCAGACCTGCGATATGACCCGTATTACTATACTTCGCTGACTTTTAACACAGATAAAGCCCTGCCGCTACTCTTTTCGCTCAGCTACATCAACGACTACAACTCCAACCGAATCAATCTTACAAATACCATCAAACCATCCGTTACACTGCGCCTCGGTAACCATGTACGCCTCAATACCGAGTTTACTTACACCGACAACCGTGACGCAACTCAATATGTATCAACGATTAATGGCGAAACATATTCCTCCCTCCGACCATATTGGATTACCGGCATGATGGAACAAAAAACTTACGTCCTGACAATGAATCTGCAAGTCAATATTACACCTGACGTTTCATTTCAGTTTTATGGCTCGCCATTCACCTCCTCGGCTCGATACAGCGACTTCAAGATTGCCCTTGACCCTTCAGCCAAACAGCAATCCGACAGATATTTCATTCTGGACGATGAAGACCTTGTATATCAGGATGGTAAATACAAAACAACCTTCGGCTATGAATCTGCATACTATGGGTTAACTTTCTCTAATCCCGACTTCACTTTTAACGAGTTTCGCAGTAACGTCGTAGCCCGTTGGGAATATCTCCCCGGTTCAACGCTTTATTTTGTATGGCAACACCGCATGTCCGACCGCAGCAGCAGTTCCATGTCTAACTGGGGCGACAATCTCGACCGCATCTTCTCCCTGCCGTCAGCTAACACGTTCATGCTCAAAGTGAATTACTGGTTCGCTTTGTGATTCTATTTTTTAGCCACCCCAAGAGAGCCTTGAATGAGTATTAGAAATCACAGCGATACATTCCGCCTCTATCAGCCATCCCGGGCGGCAAATCGGAGCATGCAAAATTACTTTTGGCAGGGATGGATATTTAGACTGGAATCGTTCGTTAACAAGCTTGTAATCAGAGACATCACGAAGATAAATCAACAGACTTGCTATGTCGTTGATAGTGGCGCCTGCTTCGGCGAGCAGGGCGTTGATGTTTTCCATCATCCGTTCCGACTGTTTCAAAATATCCTGATGATGAACTATTTGACCGTTATTATCAATGCTTGCCGTACCGGAAATGATGACGTGGGTGCGGTCGGCGTAGCGTATTGCTGTGCCGCGCTCGAAAGTAACGCCGTATTCATGCGTCGGGTTGAGGTGAGTGGCGGCGCGGAGGTGCTTAACATGCTCATTACTAATTCCTTGTATTGCATAAGCGTCCATAGATACAAGCGAGTTGCAAGACGGGAATTTGCCTTCAATGCCCGTACTGGCGATGAAATGAGTATCTTTCGTCAATCCTTCGGTGGCGAAAAACTCCCTGCGCGCCTTTGCCATTCCCGCATAATACAGGTCTATATCACGCACAAATACCCACGTACGCAGGCAGTTACGCTCAAGAGTGCAGCCTTCCGACGCTAACAGACGGGAGTATTCGCCAAAAATCGCTGCTGTCTGCGCCTCCGAGCCGGCGGCATCAGAGTAAAGCCCGGTATGGATGATATGTTTCAAGCCGGAATGAGCTATTACTGTGGCGTTTCCTTTGCGGGAGACGCTTTGTGACGGCGCAAAATAAAGCCACAGAGCCACTTTGGAGCCTGCAAACGGCGACTGTTGTACGACGGAAACGGCGGTACAGCCCTGATTGAGGTTTATAAAAGAAGTTTGATTTGCTATATCGCTGACGAAATACCGCTTGAACGCAACAGCCAAGCCCGACGGCAACGCATCAAGCAGCCGTGTAACAGCCTCCTCGATTTTAAGGAACTGTTCCGAAACATCAAATTTAACATCCGGCGAAAAATTCACAATTGCTTGATATTCAGGGAAAGATTCGTCAGAAGTTTCAAAAACGCTCAAAGCAGCCTCAACCGATAAGTCTTCCCATTTAAAATTCGTATATTTCATAAAAGTTATTTATCTAAGCGTCAGAAGGATAGTTTGTCCGGGATTAATCGCGGCGCCATTGCGTATGGATTGCGATTCCACGCGACCTTGCCCCGAAAGTGATACCCTTAATCCGCGGCTTTCGAGCAGATAAACGGCGTCTTTTGCTCCCATTCCGATTACATCGGGGACTTGTTTGTTGTTGATTGCCAATCCTTTAACCGTAATACCGTTATTATGTTCCTGAGTGGTAACATAGCCCGATTTTGCTTCATCCTTTTTTTGTGTTTTTATCTGAAGTGATGATGTAACGTTCTCAAGCGCCTTGCCGTTGCCGTTCATCGCGTCGGGATAGCGTTTGATAAGCGAATCGGCCTTTATTTCAGCCAGATTCATAATTGTGCTGTTGGCGTAAATTTTTTCGGCAATCTCTTTCACAACCGTGCCGCACATGCCGCCTCCTGAAGCAGTGCCTATACGCGGCCGCGAAATGACTACTATACAGGTATATAACGGGTTTTCGTAGGGGAAATAACCGCAGAACGAGACGTTGTAGCCGTCGCTGCGGTAATGGCCGCCGGTAGCTCTTACAGCTGTGCCGGTCTTGCCGGCAATCGTTATGACGTCCGATTTGGCAGGTTTGCCCGTGCCGTCACTTTTCTTATGTGTAGGGTCGTGATAATTAACGACATTGTAAAGCATGTTCTGGATAATCTTCAAAGTGCGATCGGAACAAATTTTTGGTATAACAACCTCAGTATCAAAGTGTTTATATGTATCGCCGTTTTTGATTATATCCTTCACAAAAAGCGGGCGCACAAACTTGCCGTTGTTGGCGATAGCGTTGAAAAAAGCGAGCGTCTGGATAGGCGGAATGATGACTTCGTAGCCGTAAGGGATGGTAGATAGCGATAAATCAGACCATTCCTTGTCTTTTGGCCAGCGCAGCTTTGCTTTTCCCGCACCCGGGATGCCTATTTTAAGGTCGGCGTCCATGCCGATCTTATGCAGCCCTTCGATGTACTTTGTCGGTTTTGTCCTGTAAGCATTGTAAATCAGCTCTGCGACGCCGATGTTCGACGAATACCAAATAGACTGTTCGGCGTTAATTTTGCCGTATCCGCCGCGGTTGTAATTATGGTCGGTAACATCGCGCTTGCCGACTCTTTTTTTGCCGTTACCGACATCTACGGGCGTGTTCGGCTCAACAACCCTGTCCTCAATCGCGACCATCATTGACGCGACTTTGAACGTAGAACCCGGCTCAATCTCGTCTGCCACAGCGTGATTCATCGTTTCGGCATAACGTCCAGGGCCCAGACGCGCCATATTAGTGATGGCTTTGATTTCGCCTGTTTTGACCTCCATCACTACTGCTGTGCCGGCATCGGCGTCGGTCTCGCTAAGCTTGTCCATGAGCGCCTTTTCAACCATATCCTGAATGCTGATGTCAATTGTGGAGCGGATATCCATGCCGTTTTCAGGCTCAACTTCCACAACATCAGCCCATCTGCCGCCGACACGCTGTACCGAACTGACGCCCGGAGAGCCTTTGAGCAGCGAATCAAACTGCAATTCAAGCCCGTTCTTGCCTTTGGTGAAGCCGGAAGCGTCTATTTCACTGTAGATATCGCCTATCGTACGCGAAGCAAGCATCCCGAAAGGCTTCTGGCGTTTCATCATCTCTTTAGTGTAGAAGCCGCTTTTGTTGCGGTCGAACTTGCGCAGAAACGGGAATTTCATTATTTCTTTAAGGTCTTCATACGAAACCCTGCCTTCATAAACGGGATAGTTGCGTTTTGATGACTTTAATCCCTTGAGTAAGTGGGATTTATACCCTTCGGGCGTCCTGTTTTTCAACTTTTTTGACAGAAAATAAGCCAACGAATCAACTCCGTTGCGCTTTGAATTAAGGAACGAATCGCGGGCGAAACCTTCCGCCTTGAAATCAATGTACATGTAGTATTGCGGCATGCTTGTAGCCATTATCCTGTCGTCGTCGGAATAAATATTGCCGCGCGTGGGATTGACCAAACGGTCGGGCTTCTCAAGTGTTTTGGCAAGATCAATCCAGTTCTCGCGTTCGTAAATGTTGATTTTTACGGCGGAAAAAAGTATTGCGACCGCCACAAGACACAGTAACACAGTAACGATGTGGTATCTTGAAAAGATACCTCTGTCTTTTGAATTGTCTTTCCGAGTTTTCTTATCCATAGTTGCTATTTTTTCTTAATTCGATATGGTGGAGTAGTTGATTTCTTTATGTCAAGTCCCTGACGCTTAACAAGTTCCTCTACCTGCGAGGGGCGTGTATTCTCAGTCAGTTTAGATGATATTGACAGCGATTCGTATTTCAATTCTTTCAGTTGCATCTGCAGGCGGTCTATTTCGCGTATTTTCAGCAGGCAGGTGTATCTGTTACTGATATAAAAGAAAAAAAGTATCACTACAAGCACAATTATTCGTGTGTGCCTGACGATAAAATCTTCCTTAAAAATGCCGCCTCCAAGTATGTACATCACCGAAAGGCGTTTCTTTTTCTTCTTCTCTGCCATTTTATAACTATTTGATTTTCAATTCCCCAACTCTTAGTTTTGCGCTCCTTGCCCTTGGATTTTGCGACATTTCTTCTTCCGAAGGCGTGATAGCTTTGCTTGCAGCAGCGAACGGCGAGGGTTTGTTTCCGTAAACATCAGTCTCTATCCGTCCTTCGATGTTGCCTGTTTTGAAGAAATTCTTCACCATACGGTCTTCGAGCGAATGGTACGTTATGACCGCCAAACGCCCGCCTGCCTTCAGCGTCCGTTTTGCCTGCACCAAAAACTCTTCAAGCGCCTCCAGCTCCCCGTTCACTTCAATCCTGAGCGCCTGAAACGCCTTTGCAAAAAATTGCCGGTCGCGATCTTTGCCTGCAAACGGCTTTAAAATCTCCGTCAGCTCGCCTGTTGTTTCAAATGGTTTTGTCAGGCGTGCACGCGCTATTTCCGACGCTATCCGGCGCGAATTTTTCAGCTCACCGTAGAGGAAAAACACTCTCGCAAGCGCCTCTTCATCGTATTTGTTCAGAACGTCCGCGGCAGTCCGGCCTTTGCGGTTGTTCATGCGCATATCAAGGGGGCTATCGCTACGAAAAGAGAACCCCCGCGACGCATCGTCGAAATGATGCCACGACACCCCCAAATCAGCCAAAATCCCATCAACCTCCTTAACTTCGTGATAACGCAGAAAGTTGGCAAGGTAGCGGAAATTGCCCCTTACGAACACAAACCTGTCGTCATCTGGGATATTCCGCTCTGCATCGGCATCCTGATCAAATCCGTAAAGCCGCCCCTGCTTGCCGAGCCGCTCAAGTATCCCTCGCGAATGTCCCCCTCCGCCGAAAGTAACATCCACATAAATCCCTTCCGGCTTGATATCCAACCCGTCAAGGCTTTCCTGCAGCAATACAGGAATATGGTATATTTGTCCGGTTTCCGGTTGCGTCATATTTCATCACTTAGACGCTGCAAATATATACTTTTTTTTCGTAATATGCAAAAAA
>JAISTJ010000016.1 GCA_031272655.1 Tannerella sp. | reverse complement strand
TCGCAATGACGGGGCACATTCTTGCAATGATGGGTACACTCACCTCTGAGAAAGGGTCTCGCTCAAGGCGATTCTTTCTCTAAAATATTTTGCGTTACCGGTTTATATGGCTACAGCTTTGCTTAATGTTTTGTTGATGAACTTATTAAGGCTTTGCCCTTGTGAGCGGGCAGTCAGTGCTATTTTGCGGTGCAGTTCAGGCGTAAGGCGGACATTGAAACTGCCTTTGTAACTCTTCTTGACGGGAATATTTTCGCGCTCGCAGTCTTTGATATGTTCATCTACTACGTAATGGAAAGCATTAGTCAACTCATCAACCGACTTGCCTTCAAACGTAATAAGGTCATTAACATCTTCTACTTTTCCAACAAAAACATTGTCTTCGGCAGAAAAATTTACAGACCCGATAAAATCTTTGTATGTTATAATATTGTTCATATAGTTGATAATTAGGTGATTAATTTTTGCAAATCTCGACATAATTTTTTGCGGCAAAGATACGAATATGCAATGACGTGGTGTGTGCTTAAGACTGGATTGCTTCGTTCCTCGCAATGACGGGACTGCGTCCCGTTATCACTCACCACTCATCACTCACCACTCATCACTCATCACTCACAGCTTTATCTTAAGTGTTGCTTTGCCGCCGTTGGCTGATTCTATATTGAGGTCGAGGGTTGGGTTTGTAGCGCTTGACAGAACAGTGTAGCGGAACAACTGCGTGGAATTTCCTTTAGCGCGGAAGTTCACACTTGCGCCTGCCGCTGTTGCTTCCCTGCGATAGCCGCTACGATAGAACGACGGTATAGAAGACGTTGTTTCGGTTGTTGTTGCGCTCTTTACAGGTTCAATGATAGTACCTGATGAGAGTGTGGCTTTCAGACAATCGGGAGTATAACGGCGTAACTGTATCGAACGGTCGGATGCAGTAGGAAATATCTTGTCGTTAATGACTTCAACTTCAACTTCATACAAGTCTTTTGTTAACTTTTTAACCGTATAATTGCCGAAAGTGAGCATAGGCAGCTGGTCAATACAATGAACAACGAAAAGGCACTGTTTTTCAGCTTCATCCTCCATATATCGTGGCGGAGGCGTCCGTCCTATATGCTTTTTCGATGTGCCGCCTATCCATATCTCGCCAAATTGCGGATGATTGACCTTATGCGGTTTAACCCATGCGTCTCCGCCAAGGTCAAGGTCAACCCATTTTTTGTACTCATCATCAGAGACATAGCCGTCTTTATTAGTGTCGGCATAGGGAGTTGGAGAGCCCCAGAGTTCTATAAGAAATGAATAAGCGCCTAACAGATAATATGTTGTGGCTAGATGCTCGCCGTCTTCACTACCTGCTTCAGGAGTATAGTCTTTAAGGATATAGAGACCGTCCTTAACGGTTTTAGTCAGGACTTCTGCATCATGCTGATATTGAGGTGAAACGCGACGAGGGAAGGTAAAATTATAAATATCTTTCTCGTTGGAACTGGCGCCCTGTCTCATTCCACCACCTCCGCCTCCGCCTCTGTTTCCCTGTGGAGTCTGAGCTTCGGGAGGCATCATATACATTATTAGTCTGCCCACGTTATGATAGTTGAAATTAACAAGTATGTTTTTCTTTTTCAACTGAAATTCAAGCACATTACGTTGTTCCGGTTCTGATAGCGGATAAGTTTTGCCATTTTGTTTGTCAAAATCATAGGGGAAATTACGGTTGGGGTCAATTCCGCCGAGGTCATCTTCGGCCATCTCAAAATCTTCGTCGTTATCATAGCCTTCATTGCCTATTCGGCGAAAACGCGTCCCTTCCCACCAGTCGTCTGAAGCGATACGGATAAAACGCAGTCCGTCTTTGCTCAGGCGATAGTCGCCGGATGTTTCTTCTACGTACATCACCGACAGTTCGCCATCGCCGTCAACATCTTCGGTCATATCTTCATCGTAGAGACCGTCCTTGTCGTCATCTACAGGACGAAACGGTTCACGCGGGTTGTTTTCGGTGTTAGGAAAACGAACGTATGAATCATTGCCGTCAACATTATGACCGGGAAGGATATATACTGTTGAGCGGTTGAGGGCTTCATATATACGTTGGTCGTAATCATAGCGAGTCAGAAGATACCATGCGAGATAGAGCGAGCAGGTTATGCCGTTAACCTCGTTGCCATGAATAGCGCCGTCAACCCATACTGCCGGTTTGTCGGTGTCCTTACCTGTATTTTTTGCAGTGATAGTCAGAACATACTGGTCTCTACCCATACGGCTTTTGCCTATGCTCTCAATGCTGCACAGATTAGGATATTTCTTTTGCAGGTCGAACATTATCTTTGTCCACTCATCATAGGTGTAGTACTGTTTCCAGTTGATAACGAAATCGGTCTCGCCATGAGGCCTTCCGATGTTTGCCTGTTTCTTGCTCTGAGCCGATACGTTACCCAGAACACTTAACGCCATTATTATTGTTAAAATATATTGTTTCATTTTATCTTTGTTTGAAAGTTTGAAGTTTATAAGTTTATAGTTTATAAGTTTATAAGTTGTTTGAGGTTTGAGGTTTGAAGTTTATTAGTTTATAAGTTTATGAGTTTATGAGTTTATAGTTTATAAGTTCTTAATTCTTAATTCTTAACTCTTAACTCTTAACTCTTAATTCTTAATTCTTAATTCAAGTTTAAGTTCTTAATTCAATAATTAACTTCCTTAACAACTGTACCTCCTTTGAGTGAAGAGGCGACTACTTTAAGTTTTTCTTTGCCTTCAAAGGCTACAATCCACTTAACTGTTTTTTTGTTGGATGATACGTCTCCTGCAGCGCCGCCGCCGAAGCCTCCTCTGCCGCCTGCGGGACTGCTACCACCGCCGCTAAAGCCTCCACCAAATTCGCCGCCGCCACCGCGACTTTCAAAGCCGGGTATCTGCATTGTGCCATAGAGTTGTCCTATCTTCTCATTAGGTTTACCGGAAAGGAACTTTATTTTTCCGGCTTCGCCTATCAGCCATACAACATCTCCTCGGTTAAGAGGTATATTTTCCGTGCGCGCCAGACCTGTAGGCAAAGCGCCGATGTTTTCCACCTCAGCTGAAATCTCAAGAACAGTAGTACTTCCTGAAGACTGCTTTTTGACAGTTATTTCGCCAATAGCTATCTGAGGCATCAACGTTGAGCGAAACAGGTCAAACTGCCACTGCCTCTCGCAAATACTCTCAAGTACAGGTCCCGGAAAAGCGTTGTTACGACCTACATTACCTACCCAGCCGCCAACTTCAACATTGCCATGTTTCGGATGTTTGCCCGGCTTCCAGTCTAGATAGAGTTTATACCCTTTATCATCAAAGTATTTTAACATGGCAGCCTGTAAGTCTGCTTCTTTAACATCCTTAAGTTCAGGTACATCATGTACAGGGTTCCACAATTCGGTTACGATAGAATAAATGCCATTGTCTTTATAAAGCCAGTCGAGGAACAGGCCATAGTAGCTCGACCGTCCTTCTTCTTCCATATAAGGAGTTCGCCATTCAAAAGGCATCTTATAACCGCGTTTTGCAGCTATAACATTCTTGTCGTTCTTTAGCGAATCCCTGAATTGTCTGATGTTACGCGGGTTCTTCCATGCTGCAGGCATTTCGGTACCCATCAATTCAACATATTTTTTACCCATAATAAGGTCATACACAGCCACATCTCGTGCTTCCATCTCTGCATCGCCTGTTGCGCCCATGGGTCTGTAAACATGCCCGCCCATGGTGTGGTATTCATTGACCATTATTATATTGGGGTGATTGATAATAAATTCGCACAATGCATGCACTTCCGGCGCCGAGGTAGGATATTCACCCGAACCACCCGGAAGGGTTGTCCGTGTGTTCCACCATGCGTAAGGAAAATTGCGGTTAATATCAATACCTTTGTCAGGCTGCGCTTCGGATTCTACGCTGTAACGCTCAGCGTCTTTAGGAGTTACTCCTTCCCTATAGGCTGTCATCAGGCGCGGGTCTTTGGAATCAATGACATAGCGTCCTTGCGGGTCTTTGTAGCGGTATTGTGAATAAAGCCCGTCTCCGTTTAGGTCTTTACGCTGAGGCGCCGCAGCCGTATCTGTTTGATACATAGAATTAGTACGTTGCGGGGCGCCAAGGTCCACAGTGTTGTACAAACCGTCCGGATTATTTGCCGGACAGATATAAAACACCTTAGTATCAATCAGTTTAGTAAGTACTTCATCAGAGCCGTAACCCGATAGAATTTTGTCTATAAAATAGATGCATACTTCTGTTCCCGTCTGTTCGTTTCCATGCGTGGCGCCTGTAATCAGATGACCGGGCTTGCCGGTGTGCAGCGGCATAACAGGCGGGTCGGTTACTTCGAGCAAACGCTCGTAAACGAGTTTTTTCTCACGAGAAAGTGTAGTTCCTGTCTTGCGGTTAGTGATAACAAGCACATAGACAGGACGTTGTTGATAGCTTTTACCGATTTCAATTAATTCGGTAACATCGGGGTAGGCTTTATTGACAGCCTTCAGATATTCGACTGTTCCTGTATAACCGTGGAACTTGTCGAATTTCACCGGAACTTTCTGCACAGCATAAGCCGAAAAGCACAGAAAGCTCGCAAACAGTAAGAAATACTTAATTAAACTTCTCATATATAAGACATTTGTTGAAATTGTCAATAGCGGTAAGCGGCGACAAAGATAATATAATATTTTGAAACTGCAAAAAAAATATCAAAAAATAATCGAAAGTGTTTACACACATTCAACTCGAAAAATTTTGTTTTTTCGGAAATTATGCTTTCCTTTGTGGTGAAATTTTATACAAAACTGTCGAAAAAAATGAAGAATTTACTGATTATGATGTTTCTGACTGCGGGTATCGTATGCGGAAACGCGCAAAATTTTCCAAAGAAGAAAAAGAAGGAAGATCCCAAGAAGGAAGCTGCCGCTCCAGTGCAGGCGCCTCCCAAAGCCGCTCCGTCGCCGAACGACGTCAAGCCTTATAAGGATGTGATAACCAAAGAGGCTGTTACTTTAGATGGTATGTTCAAAGTGCATCACGTCAAGGACAAGTATTATTTTGAAATACCCGATTCGCTTTTGGGGCGCGAGATTTTGGCCGTCAACCGCATCTCAAAAGCGCCTGTCAGCCGCAACAAACAGCAGACGGGATATGCTGTTGACCAGATTGGCGAAGACGTGATCCGCTTTGATAAAGTCGGCGACAAACTCTATCTGAGGTCGGTATCCTATCTTGAAGAGGCTACGGATACGACGAATATGTATTTGTCGGTTAAAAACTCTAATATTCAGCCTATTGTGGCCGCTTTCCCCGTTGCGGCATATTACACCGATTCAGTCAGCAAGCGCAGGAACGCAGTAATAGACGTTACTTCGTTCATCAATTCAGACAATTCGACGCTTTCATTTTCAGGTTCCATGAAGCGCTATCGCGGTCTTGGCAACATGTTTCCCGACCGTTCGTTTATTGATACGATCAAATCGTTTCCGCTTAACGTGGAGATTCGCACCGTAAAGACTTATGCCACAGCGCCTCCCGTAGGCGCTTCGCCTGCCCAGACGCAGTTTTTCTCAAGTGTGCCCGTTACTTTCGAGTTGAACACGTCCATGCTGCTGCTGCCTGAAAAGCCGATGAAAGCGAGGCTTTTTGACCCCCGTGTGGCTTATTTTGCCGTTGGATACACCGATTTTGACTCAAATCCGCAGGGCGTTGAGCGCAAAAGCCGCATCACACGATGGAGGCTTGAGCCTAAACCCGAAGATGTTAAAAAATATTTGGCAGGCGAATTGGTTGAACCGCAGAAGCCGATAGTGATTTATATAGACCCCGCTACGCCGAAAAAATGGGTTCCGTATCTGATTGCAGGCGTGAACGACTGGCAAAAAGCCTTTGAAAAAGCGGGTTTTAAGAATGCCATAATAGGAAAGGAAGCTCCCGACGACCCGTCATGGAGCATCGAAGACGCACGTCATTCGGCTATCGTTTATAAGGCTTCCGACATCGCCAACGCCAGCGGCCCGCATGTTCACGACCCCCGCAGCGGCGAGATTCTCGAAACGCATATCAACTGGTATCATAACGTCATGAACCTGCTTCACAACTGGTATCTGATACAGGCAAGCCCGAGCGATCCGGGCGCCCGCAAGGTGCTTTTCGACGATGAATTGATGGGACAATTGATAAGATTCGTCTCTTCACACGAGGTAGGTCATACACTTGGATTGAGGCATAATTTCGGTTCATCGGCATCCGTTCCTGTAGAGAAACTGCGTGATAAACAGTGGGTTGAAGCAAACGGTCATACGCCGTCAATAATGGATTACGCCCGATTCAACTATGTTGCGCAACCTGAAGACAGCATTTCGCAGGCAGGACTTTTCCCGCGAATCGGCTGTTACGACGAATGGTCTATTGAATGGGGTTATCGCTGGTTGCCCCAGTTTGAGACGGCAGAAGACGAGGTCGCATACAATAACAAATCGGTTATGGACAAATTGAAATCCGATCCGCGATTTGTTTTCGGAACAGAAACCGATTCCGACGACCCACGCAATCAGAACGAAGACCTTGGAGATAACGCCATGATTGCCAGCGCTTACGGCATTAAAAACCTCAAACGGATAATGCCGCACGTGCTTGAATGGACGCGCGAACCCGACAAAGATTACGCCAATGCGCGAACTCTTTATAACGAAATCGTTACCCAGTGGGGACGCTATGCAGGGCATGTAGCCAAGAATATAGCGGGCATTTACCGCACTCCTGTTACCGTTGAGCAGACAACCAACGCGACCGAGTTTGTACCTGCAAGTCTTCAGCGCGACGCAATGAAATTTCTTAACGAGAATGTTTTTGCTACGCCCGAATGGCTGATAGACAAGACTTTAATTGAAAAAGCGGAAGTCAATCCCATTTCTGTCATAGGAACCGTCCAAAAACGCACGATAGACCGTCTTATCAGCCGAAACACTATTTCCAAGATGTCGAACAACGAGTGGTTGAACGGCAAAAACGCTTATACCTCCGAAGAGATGTTTCGCGATCTGAAGCGCGGGATATGGGGCGAGTTGTCAAACGGCAAAGCCATTGATATTTACCGCCGTAACCTTCAGAAGAATTATGTAGCCGCGTTGATTGCCCTTGTCAATCCTCCTGCCAATCAGGCGAATGTCGTTTCGATGGGGACTACGGTTTCGTTGTCAAGTAGTGCTCAGCCTTCGGACGCTCCGGGTGTGGCTCGTGCGCAACTTATTGATTTACAGCAATCTATAAAGAGCGCTGCCGCATCCTCAACGGGAATCCGCCGTAGTCATCTTTTAGACCTCGACGCACAGATTAAGAAGGCTTTAGACCCTAAATAAATGAGATCAACCCTTTTGTTTCTGTTATTAACGGCATTCACGCTCAATGCCTCCGTGCCTGAACTGAAAAAAATCACGGCAGGCGGCTTTGAGCGTGAATACCTGTTTTATGCGCCGTCAAAAACGAAACCGAAGGGGATGATTGTCGCCATTCACGGCTTCAATCGGAACATGTTTGACTTTTTCGAGGATTACTCGTTGACGAAAATTGCCGATTCACTTAATTATCTGATAATTGCACCACAGGCATTACCCGAACAGAGCGATGACGTTTACGCCGACGCACGGGCAATTAAAGACCTGACAGGCAAGGAAATACCTTTGGATGCAGTATGGGCATGCGGACTGAGGTTTGAAGTCGAACCCATTGCCATTTTAGGCAGTTTTACGATTATTGATGCGGAACTTAACAAAACAGTTGATGATGTGGATTTTATCGGTTCAATCATTCGTAAAACCATTGATGAACAGAAACTTGATGCAAATAATATCTTTCTTGTAGGCACTTCGATGGGTGGTTACATGTCGTATCAGTACGCTCTTCTGCAGCCCGTTAAAATATCAGGAATCGTATCTATTGCAGGCTCTATGGGGCTGAGTATCAAGGGGAAAGAGAATAACAATCCTTTGCCGGTTTGCAACTTTCACAGCCTCGACGATGAAGTTGTACCTTACAGCGGCTCGTATGAGATTGTATTTGTGGAAATTACCCTTGCCGAGCATACCGATTCAGTCATAAACTATTGGCGCAGAGTGAATAACACGGCGGAACCCGTCGTGGAAAATTTTCCTTCGTCCAATGGCAAAACGGTTCAAAAGATAACTTACCCGCATTCCGACAACGAAGTGATAAACTACAAGATTGAAGGGGCGCCCCACAGCTATTTTTTTCGAAGCGACAGTGGCGATTGCATGGATTACGTCAAGGAAATCACCAAATTTATAGCCGCACATTCCGCTGTATCAAATGAAGTTCTTCCATACGGCGGCGAGAATGCGCTTCAAATCTCTCCGAATCCGGCTTACAATATCGTTCGCACAAGTGTTTCGGATGGTTATGCCGTTATATATGACCTATCCGGACGTAAAATGCTTTCTGCTCCTATTATTTCAGGCATTTTAGATGTTTCACCGCTTAACGCCGGATTGTATATCTTGAAAGTGGGGACTAAGACTTGCCGTTTGGTGAAAAAGTGATTAATTACCTTATTATCAGATTCTTTCAAGGACAGTCTCAATCAGGCGGGGGAGGGAGGCTTTGTAGTCGGTGTTCATCGTGCTGTCCACCCTTCCGGCTATGATGCAGCAGACGGTCATGGCGCGGTGTCCCATCAGGGCGGCAAGGGCGGCAAGGGCGCTGCTCTCCATCTCGTAGTTGGTGATACGGCGGCGGTCGCTGCTCTCAAAGGCTTCTATGCGGGCGTTCAGCGTCGGGTCGGCAAGTGGCAGGCGTAACTCCCTGCCCTGCGGTCCGTAGAAACCGTTGGCGGCTATGGTCAAGCCACGTATTATATCGTCTTTACAAATCTGCTCTATGAGCGAGGGGGCGGCGGCTACGACGTATGGCTTTATGCCTTCGATGCGCCAGTCTAATTGTTCAATAAGTTCTTTTTCAAGCGTTTGGTTACGGACGCGGGCGCTGTCTTTGTAGAAATAGATGACGCCGTCGAGACCTATCGACTGCTCGGCGGCGACATACGAGCCTACGGGGGTGTAGGGCTGCAAGCCGCCGCTGGTGCCTATCCGCACGAGGGTCAGTTGGCGAAAGCCGTCTTTGACGGTGCGCGTCCGAAAGTCGATGTTGGCAAGGGCGTCGAGTTCGTTGACGACAATGTCAAGGTTGTCGCCCCCGATGCCGTGCGACAGGGCGGTGATGCGCTTGCCTTTGTAACTGCCGGTGATGGTATGAAACTCGCGGCTTGAGACCTCGCACTCGCGCCTGTCGAAGTACTCGGCGATAGCGCTGACCCGCTGCGGGTCGCCGCACATCACTACCCTGTCGGCAAGTTGCTCCGGCTTCAAATGCAGGTGGAACGCGCTGCCGTCCTCGTTAATGATTAGTTCGGATTCCTTAATCATAATAATATTATTATTGCCGATACCAACCTTAACAAGGTTCAAAACCTTGTTAAGGTTCTTGTTGCCCCGCTACGCCTAATATCTACTTGCTGATAGGTTTGCTCTGGACGGCGGCGGGCTTGGAGATGGCGTCGCGCATCTGGGTGTCGGCTTCGATGTTCTTCATCCGATAGTAGTCCATGATGCCAAGATTGCCGCTGCGGAAGGCTTCTGCCATTGCCTTGGGTATCTCGGCTTCGGCTTCTATCACCTTGGCACGGGCTTCCTGCGCTTTGGCTTTCATCTCTTGCTCGGAGGCGACAGCCATTGCGCGGCGCTCTTCGGCTTTCGCCTGCGCGATGTTCTTGTCGGCCTGCGCCTGGTCCATCTGCAGCACGGCGCCGATGTTCTTGCCTATGTCGATGTCGGCGATGTCGATAGAGAGTATCTCAAAAGCAGTGCCGGCGTCAAGACCTTTACGCAGCACGAGTTTGGAGATGGAATCGGGGTTTTCGAGGACGCTTTTGTGGCTTTCCGACGAGCCGATAGACGAGACTATGCCTTCGCCTACGCGCGCCAGAATGGTCTCCTCGCCCGCGCCGCCTACTAACTGCTTGATATTGGCGCGCACCGTTACGCGAGCCTTGGCTATCAACTGAATACCGTCTTTCGCTACGGCTGCCACCGGCGGCGTGTCTATAACTTTCGGATTGACAGACATTTGTACTGCCTGAAACACGTCGCGTCCGGCAAGGTCTATCGCCGTCGCCATCTGAAACGACAGGTCGATGTTCGCCTTCGAGGCGCTCACAAGGGCGTGTACGACCCTTTCCACATGCCCGCCGGCAAGGTAGTGAGCCTCAAGTTCGTCGCGCGTGAGGGTCTTCAAACCGGCTTTGTGCGCCTCAATCATAGCGCGGGTGATGACTCCGGGCGGCACCTTACGGATACGCATCAGGAACAACTGAATGAGCGAGATGCTTACGCCCGATACTTTTGCCGAAATCCACATCAGGAACGGCACGTAATAGAAGAAAATGCAAAGCAGCACAAAAGCCGCTCCAATCAATAAAACTAAGAAAAAGTCCATAGTGTCAAGTGTTTATGTTATTAATGTTTTGTTTCGTATCAACTACCACATTATAGCCTTCTACGCTGATAATCACCACCTCCGTGTTCTCGTCGATGAACTCGTTGACCGACTTCGCCTCCGTCGTAACGCTTCCGAAGCGGGCTTTGCCTATCGGCGCCAAACGCGAGAGGGTTATACCCTCGTCGCCCGCTTTCAGACCCGTGTCGCGCGGCGAGGCTACGGCCGAATCAATGTCCGCCTTCAACGCTACCTTGTTGAACGAGTTCGACCGCAGCAGCCACAGGAACACCGCCCCAAAGCCCGCTATTGACGCGACAAGCGTGATATTGCCCGTCGTAACTCCCACAGAATAGGCGAAAGCGACGCCTCCGATAGCGAAGAGCGCCCCTGCCACGCCTGCTATCGTGATGCCCGGCAGCAGGAATATCTCTGCTATAATGAGAAAGATGGCAACCGCCATGAGGAAAATGATTATTATTATGTTTAATGCCATATATTTAGTGAATAGTGAATAGTGAATAGTGTCAGTTAGGAGGACATTTTGATTTTCCAGTTCATCATGTCGTAATACATGTATCTTGTGCGCAAAATGTCTTCCGGACGAAGTTTTTTATATTCCCGCTCTTGCTCTTCGGTTGAAAAGACGGTGAGGAACTCGTTCTTCAAGTAGAAATTAAGCACGGAAGGGTTGTTGTAGGCATCAACAAGCAGGAAACGGCAGTTGTAACGATAGTTGTCAAAACAGTACAGTTTTATGAAAGTAAGCAGTTGAGATCCTGCGCCCAAGCCACTGAAAGCTATATCAACTCCAAGTCGCCCAATCAAATAAGAAGGGAAAGACCTCAACGGCTTTTCGCGTGGTATGTTTTCTTTAACTTTCTTCCGCCTGCTGCCGGGCAGGTTTGTTGTATTCATACTGTCTGGTGATAGTGTGAATGCGCACACTATTTTTCCGGTCGATTTATGCCGAAAAAAATAGGTGCTTCCTAACATCTGCTCTTGATACTTGATCGCATCAATGTTGAAGAACTCGTTTAAATCATTGTCGCCGCAGTTAAAATCTGCAAAAGTAGTACCGGCAGAGAGGGGTAGAAGTTCACAATCGTTCTGTAAATCAAACATTTCGGCTCATGAATTTTTGTTTGGACATAAAGTCTCTGTATTTTAGCAGATTTGCTTCGATTTCAGATTTGCTCTCTCTTGTGGAAAAGTTTTGTACGCTCTTCCAAAAATCCCGTGCGGCTTTACCTGTTAAGACGGGGGCTCTGTTGATTTCTGTTGCCATAATTATCTGTTATTTAGTCATTTATTGTAATATTTGGGCGCTGTACGATGGTATTGCTCGAGGCAATGCTATCGGTTCCCATTTTGCAAAGATAATAATTATTTTTCAGAATGTTGTAAATTTTTTTTGATTATGCAATGACGGTTCTTACTTCTTAACTCCCATCTGCCGATTTTCCGCGTTTCGCGCTTTCTTTTCTTGTTCTTGCGACTTTTGGAGGAGGTAAATCAACTGGTTTTCTGCCTGAATGATAGTCGGTTTCAGTTGCTCGCGAGCGGAAGCATTTGATTTGGTGTAGGATGCGCGGATATCGTCGAGCTTAACATTCAGTGTCTCAATCTGTTTGAAAAGTTTAAGAGCTTCTGTCCACAATTCGCGAGCCTCCGCACTTTTTATCTCGTCGAGGCTGTAATACGTAACACGGTCATTTACAACAAATTCAAAGTCGCGTTTTTTTTCTGTTGAGACGTCTGCGGTAGTAGTTTCGGTAGTCGCCGACTTGATGAGTGCGGCATAGTCGGCGCCGGAACGCCACGTGTCGCGAATAGAGGTCAGCGCCGCGCGACAACGCATCTCTTCGGGTGTAATACTCTCAGTATCAAGTCTTTTGCGTGATGCGTCGGGGATAAAAAGATAGACACAGACCTTGTCTTCAGGTTGGTTGCGGTCGGTAACGAACCACCCCAGCCCCTTCGCCTCGTCAATAACCATCATATAATCGTTTGCCGAAGAGTTGAACGGCATCCCAAGTTGTTCCGGCGCCAAAAATGCGTTAGTCCCTGTGTTATAGCGTGTTACAAAAATGTCATACCCGCCAATAGATTCGTTTCCCTTCGATGCAAAATACATTGTAACGCCGTCGGACAGGACAAACGGATAGTTGTTATCTTGCTTATTATCAGGCAATAACGCCTTTTCGTCCCCCCATGCGTCAAGCATTTTTGACTGACTGTAAAGCGAATAAACGCCGCCATTGCCGGAAGGACGGGCATAATAGGCTTTATCACCACGCTGGTTGGTGTAAACGGTTGAGTATGAATCGTTTGCCGACTTAAAAAACTCGCTGTAAGTCAAAAGCGAGCCGCTTTCTTCGCTTAGGTGATATGCCTTCAGGAAAGCGTTTTTATCGGTTACGATGCTATCAATCACCTGAATATCTTCGGCTTTCTCCTGCATGCGGTGCAAATTCCGTGCGCGGTCGCGTAAAACTTCAATCTCGGTAACATCTTCTTTCTTCTTTTTCAATTGTTCGATGTACCCGTCCCACATCTCCGCAGCCTCGTCAAAGCGGTATTGGTCCGAGCAAAGCATTGCTAAATAGCGGTAAGAATCAGCCACATTGCGTTTGTTCGCCACCGTCAAATACTTCTCTGCCGCCTCAAGGTCTCCCGTTTCATAGCAACAGACGCCATACCACTGATTATAAGAGGAATTGTTTGGCGACTGTCGCACCAATTTCTCAAATACAGGTTTGGCTTCAGCATATTTGCCTTCGCCGTAAAGCGTTTTAGCCTGATCAAGGCTTTGCGAATATGCTGAAACACAAACGGTTACAAAAACAAGTATAAAAACATTTTTCTTAAACATAAAAATATTACGAAAAATAACCCGACAAAATTAGAAAAAAATTCTTATCTTTACGCGCTTTTTGACAATTAAATTAAAGAAATGTATGAAAAATTTTTTCAGAACAGTGGCTTTGACATGCCTCATTTTTGCATTTAATCCGGGCATAAATGCTCAGAATAACGCTGATTCCCAGCAGAATGCGATGGAAGAAGCGTCTATAATCAAGAAGGGCGACATTGCGCCTGACTTCACTTTTGAGATGCTTGACGGACGGAATATCACTCTTTCGGAGTTGAGGGGAAAGCTTGTGCTTATCAACTTTTGGGCTACATGGTGCGGGCCTTGCATGAAGGAGTTTCAGGAGATTCCGGACAAGCTGGTTGCCCGCTTCAAAGACAGGGAAGACTTTGTTTTCCTCCCGATTTCGAGGGAAGAAAAACGCGAAACGGTAGAAAAGAAAGTGGCGGAGTTGAAGCAGAAAGGGATAGATTTTCCCGTCGGTCTTGATCCAGAAAGGTCTGTTTACAACCTGTATGCCAAGAGTTATATCCCGCGTAACTATCTGATAGACAGGGAAGGAAATGTCGTCTATACGTCAATTGGCTTTAATCCGGCAGAGTTTGATACGATGGTGGAACTTATTGCCGAATTGTTGAAATAAACTTTTGTAAAGAAAGCTCATCATCCGGATGAAACCACCTGATTGACAGGTCGTTACGGTACCATGTCAGTTGCTTGCGGGCGTAAACGCGGGTGTTGCGTTTGATTTTATCAATGGCCTCGTCCAGACTGCAAGAACCGTCAAAATAAGCAAATAACTCTTTGTAACCCACTGTGTTAAGTGCATTAAGATGGCGTAAAGGATAAAGTTTGCGGGCTTCTTCAACAAGTCCGGCATTTATCATCGCGTCCACGCGGGCGTTGATACGGGCATACAGCTCATCCCGCGGTCGGTTCAAGCCTATCCTGATGATACGAAACGGCCGCTGTTTGGGCTGCTGCGTGCGAAACGACGAATAAGGCTTGCCTGTCATACGGCATATCTCTACCGCATGTATCACACGACGGTGATTTTGGCGGTCCACCTCCTCATAATGTTTTGGGTCAGAGTTTTTTAGCTCCAACAGGATATTCGTAAGTCCTTCGGTTTCAAACTGTTGCCACAGCGCATTTCGAATGTCGGCAGTAACGGTCGGCATCTCGTCAATACCCTTGCAAACCGCATCTATATAAAGCATTGAGCCTCCGCAAAGAAGCAAATCCGGCTGCGAACGATGGAGCTTGTTAATCAACGCAATAGCTTCTTCTTCGTAAAGACTTGCGCTGTAATAATCTGTAACTGAGTGAGTTGCGATGAAATAATGCTTCACCGCAGCGAGTTGTTCGGGTGAAGGCATCGCAGTCCCGATCGGCATTTCCTTGTAAATCTGGCGCGAATCGGCGGATATTACAGGGCTACCGATGTGACGGGCGAGGCGGATAGCGACGTCTGTCTTTCCTACGCCCGTCGGTCCTGTTATTACCGTTAATGTCAGCTGCATTTGGAAGCGCCACAGTTTGTACAGTAGAGGCAACCTTCCTGATATACAAGCGTTTCAAAGCCGCAACTCGGGCATTTTTGCCCTTTGGCCTCAGCGCCGCTCGGCAAGTATTTTTTAAGGGCGCGTTCGACGCCATTCTTCCATGTGTTGATATTCTCGTCGTCTAATTCGAGACCCTGTATCAATTTGATTACCTGACTGATAGGCATGCCGTAACGCAAAACACCAGAGATTAGTTTTGCATAATTCCAGAACTCTGGGTCGAATTTGCCGTCCAACCCTTCGAGTGTCATCTTGAAGCCGCGCCTGTTGCGGAACTGGAAGTCGTAATGCTTTTTCCCGTCCTCGTCGTAATTTTTTATAATTGTGCCTTTTTGAACATTTTTCGGGAGCATTATGCCTTCTTCGTCGTCGGCAATACCGGTGAAAATCTCGTAAGGGCGACCGTTGAGAAGACCTACGAAAGCTATCCATTTATCCCTGTTATTCTGGAACTTAACAACGTCTGCTTCGAGTTCACGCGGACGTGTGGCGACTACCTGCGGCGCTTCGTAACATTCTTCAGGGCTTTTGAGTTTCTTGTCTTTATCAGTCATCGCTACAAGCACACCGGATCGCGAGCCTTCTCGATAAACCGTACAACCTTTGCAACCGCTCTGCCAAGCCCTGATATACAGTTCATTAACAAGTTCTTCCGTAGTATCTTCCGGCAGGTTGATAGTAACGCTTATGGAATGGTCAACCCATTTTTGAACTCGTCCCTGCATGCTTACTTTTTGCAGCCAGTCCACATCGTTGGATGTGGCTTTCCAATAGGGTGATTTTTCTACCATCGCTTCGATTTCCTCATCGGAATAGCGTTTGGTGGTAGAGTATTTGTTGGCTTCCATCCATGTAACAAACTTATGGTGGAAAACGGTGTATTCTTCAAACGAGTCGCCTGTTTCATCAACAAAGTCCACGCGTGAGTTAGGGTCATTGGGATTGACCTTGCGGCGGCGTTTGTAAACTGGCAGGAAGACCGGCTCTATGCCCGACGTGGTCTGCGACATGAGGCTGGTAGTGCCGGTAGGGGCTATCGTGAGGCAGGCTATGTTGCGACGTCCGTACTTCGTCATCTCTTCGTACAGTTCGGGCGAAGC
>JAISTJ010000108.1 GCA_031272655.1 Tannerella sp. | reverse complement strand
CATCCCCGATACCTGCTCTTTGGATGCTTGCCCGTTACCGGTGATAGCCATCTTTATTTTCAACGGGGCATATTCAAAGACCGGTATTGACCGGTGGAGCGCAGCTGCGATGGCAACGCCTTGGGCGCGGCCGAGTTTGAGCATACTCTGGACATTTTTCCCGAAAAAAGGCGCTTCAATAGCGAGCGCTTCGGGGTGGTATGAGTCAATGAGTTGCAGCACACGGTCGAAGATGTGGTGAAGGCGCAAATAGTGGTCCTCAAACTTGTTGAGTTTGAGGACCCCCATTGCTTCGAGAGATGATTTTTTATTAACCACCCGCAACACGCCGTACCCCATTATGATGGTACCCGGATCTATTCCCAGTATTATTTTTTCGGGCAATATGGCAGTGTATATGGGTTGCGGTATTTGTACCAGTAGAGGCGGTGGTTTTCCGCTTCGGGGTCGTTCACAAAAGTGAGCGTAGCAGGATCCCACTTAACCGGCCGTTTCAGCTCGGTAGCGATATTTGCAAGGCAGCAAAGAGTGTTTGTGCTGCAACCGACTTCCACCGGAGCTATCGTTTTCTTGCGCGAACGGACGCAGTCAATGAAATTTTGCATGTGGGGTGAACTTACTTCATACTCGCCGGCGCCGACTTTCTTCTCTTCCTTCTTCAGAAGGGCGGGGTTGGAACACTCTATATATCCGCGTGTAACTTTCAGCCAACCCTTGTCGCCGATGAACTGTATGCCTTTTCCGTCTTCCTGATCTTCGCGGTATGGCTGTTCGGTCATCACTATGCCGTTGGCGTACTTCATAGTCAGATATTTAGCGCCGTTATATCCTTTAGGAATATATTCCACCGGACCTGAGCCGTCCATGCCGATTGCAGCCTGCGAGATGTCGAACATGTGTGCGCCCCAGTCTGCCGTGAAGCCGTTACCTGTTTCGCAATACCATCGCCATGCGCCCCAAAGCGATTCATTCTTAGGCGGATCCAGCGAAACGACAGGGCAGATGTCGGGATGATAGTGCACTTTCGGGTCGTTTAGCGGGCCGAGCCACTGGTTGAAATTGAGATTGGCGGGAACAGGTTCTTCGGGCAAATCAAACGGCTTTGGAGGATCGCCCACTTGTGAATAAATCTTTTCGATATGACCTATTCCGCCGCTTTTTACCAACTCTATCGCCTGCTGGAACTCCTTGCTTGAGCGTTGCTGGCTGCCGACTTGGAAAACCCTGCCGTTGTCGTTGGCGGCGCGCATCATTGCCAAGCCTTCCAAAATGGTGTAAGCCAACGGTTTCTGGCAATAGACATCTTTGCCTGCCTGACATGAATAGATTGCAGCGAGTGCGTGCCAGTGGTCGGGAAGCGCTATCTCAATAGCGTCAATATCCTTACGTTCAAGCATTTCCTCGAAAAACTCATACCTGTCGCAACGCTGGTTCATGTTGTTTTTCGACTGCCATTCCTTCACGCGGCGCACAAAGCGCTCTACCTTAATACTGTCCACGTCGCTGCAAGCGGCAACCTGCACTCCCGGACATTTTGAGAAACTGTAAAAATCGGAGTTTCCCTGCTGTCCGAGACCGATAAATCCTAATACTACGCGGTCGCTCGGGGCGATGCGGATTCCGTTTTGAAGCGTCCATGACGGCAACAGCGTCAGACCGGCAAGTCCAAGCGCCGAATACCCGAGAAATTCCCTGCGGGTAAGTTCATTTTTTTTCACTGAAATTTTTTTCATAAAGAATTTTATTTAAAATTTTTTTGTGCAAAGATACGAAATAAAAATTTTTTTTGTAATTTTGCACCGCAATTTTGAATAATTAAAATGTTTTTAGCAAAGGTAAACTTAATAACCGGTTTCTTGTTTTTGGTCGTATGTGTCTCTGTGTCAGGGACATGCGACACCAGTTCCGTATGCTCTACAAACAATAACGCCCCCATCGTCATGGGCGCCGACCGTTTGGAAGAGATAAAAACGATTGCAGGTAACAAGCGTATCGGGCTGATTGTGAACCAGACATCCATTCTCAACTGTGGCGAGCATTTGCTTGATGCGCTTCTGAAAAACGGTTTGAATGTCGAGAAGATTTTAGCGCCGGAACATGGTTTTCGCGGCACGGAAGATGCGGGTGCGTTGATTAACAACACTATAGACGCAAAGACGGGGATACCGGTGCTGTCGCTTTACGGTGCAAACAAAAAGCCTACAAAAGCGCAGTTGGAGGATATAGACATCCTTTTGTTTGATATTCAGGATGTTGGAGCGCGTTTCTATACTTACATCAGCACTATGCACTACGCGATGGAGGCTGCCGCTGAAAACGACAAGGAGTTTATCGTCTTAGACCGCCCTAATCCTAACGATTTTGTTGACGGGCCTGTTCGCAAGGAGGGTTTCACGTCGTTTGTGGGCGTTGATCCGATACCTGTCCTTCACGGTCTGACTGTCGGCGAGTTAGCGCGGATGATTAATGGAGAAGGCTGGATATTAACGGGAAAGAACAGCTGCAAACTTTATGTGGTGCAGATGCACAATTGGCGGCACGGCGACCCTTATGTGTTGCCCGTCAAACCCTCTCCCAATCTGGCTGATTATAAGGCAGTAAGGCTTTATCCGTCGCTTTGTTTTTTTGAAGGGACGACTATCAGCGTCGGTCGCGGCACAACGTTTCCTTTTACCGTTCTGGGCGGCACAGACCGCGTTTACGGCAATTTCAGTTTTACTCCCGTTTCGCTTAAAGGCTTCGATACCAATCCGTTATATAAAGGAAAAAGATGTTATGGCGTAGATCTCCGCGATGAAGAGTTTGAAGGCGGGCTGTCGCTTGCGTATCTGTTTGAGTTTTACCGCAAAGCAGGACGCAACGGGGATAATTTTTTCAAAAAAGGCGGGTGGTTTGATCTTATTTCGGGAACGGATACGCTTCGCAAACAGATAATACAAGGGCTTAGCGAGGAAGAAATTCGCGCTTCGTGGCAGGAAGATTTGAATTTATATAAAAGTATCCGGAAGAAATACCTTTTATACGACGACTACAGGTAAACATCTAAAAATCAACACTTAATCTCAAATTGAACTGGCGACCGGTTAGGTAGTTAGGGACAGCCGATTGCTGGTTGAAAATGTCTGTTATCCAGTAATAAGAATTGGTATTTTGGATGCCGAAGAGGTTGAAGGCGTCAATCCCGATCCAAATATTTTTGAAATAGCGGAAGAAAGCGCGATCCATGATAGCGTCCTCGCCGCCGGCAAGCTGATACGAGAAGCCGATATCCACACGGCGGTAGGGTGGGGTGCGCAATACGAACGACTCCCAACCTTGATTGGGGATAGTAACCGGCAGCCCGCCAGCAAGCAAACCGCGCAGGTTAAGCATCGCCCGCTTGTTGCCCGGAAAATAATCCTGAAAATATAGCGAAATGTTGTACAGCTGGTCGTTTGGCGTAGGTACGGTCAGTGTTTTGTTGATAGTCTGACGCGATTTCATCAGCGAAACGCTCAACCATGAATCCGCTCCGGGCACGAATTCACCGAAGAATTTCATATCAATTCCCATCGAATATCCGTTGGCAATGTTCTGGCCGTAATATCTAATCTTCACATTATCAACCGTATATGGATTTATTTTATCTAACTTCTTGTAATACAGTTCGGTAGAAAACTTGAAATTGCGTGCTACCGCGCGGAAAGTGTAATCCCCGCCAAGTATAAAGTGGGTGGACTGCTGAGATTTTAACGATTTGTTGAGCCGGATGATGTTGTTCCCAAATTCATCGCTGTCGGTGATGCGCAGTTCGCGGTAAAATGGCGGCTGGTAGTAGATGCCTGTCGCGAAGCGAACAATAATATTCTGTTGCGAAGCCGGAATGAAGCCCACCGAAAGGCGCGGGCTTACGATGGATTCGCCTGTATAATCCCACAAACTTGCCCGCACGCCGCCAATGACGGTAAACATCCCCTGCTCGGTGCGGAATTTCAAAACATCCTGAATATAAGCCGAATATCGCCAACTTTCGAGTTTGTTGTCGGAAAAAAGGTTGGAAATGACGTTCACCGTAGAGCCTGTTTGCGGGAGGCTGTAACCCGATGAATCGCGGCTCTCCCATTCGCTGATGCGGTCAATGAAATTTTCATACTGCCCCGAAATGCCGAATTTAAGGGTATTGGCAGCGTTGATTTTGGCTATGCCAAAGGCGCTGATATTTGCTACTGTTGCATTCAGCTGATTACGAGCATGTTCGTGATAGCTCGCCACGTCCAAAGACGATTTTATCGCCTCTGTGGTAGTGCCTTTTTCCGCCGCGTTTTGCTGATAATAGCCGGTTATATCGTAACTTTCCTCTTCATTGCTGCCGAAAACCGACGACTGGACGCCTATCTGCACTTTTTCATTGACCGTATATCTTGCCGTTACCGCCCCGAAAGCCGTCTGGAAGCGGTCGCGCTCGTGTCCATCGAAATGCACCTCAAAATATCTCGGATTTTTCGCCGTCCCATATAACGTAGTCCGGATTTGGGGCGTGAAACGGTAATTATTGAGCGAAACGTTTCCGAGAAAATCAACCTCAAGCGCAGGATTGACTTTATATGTCATATATGACTGGATATCAGTGTAATCAGGGTCATATTCGGCTTTGGTATCCATAGTGCTTAGCAGCGAACGGTTTGTTTTATAGCGGATGCCGGTAACCTGCGTGAAATTTTTCGCCGAGCTGCCGACGTATGCGCTGCCGCCAAGCAGACTGCCGCTCACAGAGCCTTCAAAATCAGTCGGTTTCTTGTATGTAATATCAAGCACCGAACTCATCTTGTCGCCATAACGCGCCTCGAATCCACCGGCTGAAAACTGCACATTGGCGGTCATTTCGGGGTTGATAAAGCTCAAACCCTCCTGCTGCCCGGAGCGTATCAGCAGCGGACGGAACACCTCAATCCCGTTCACATATATTATATTTTCGTCATAATTGCCGCCCCTGACCGAATATTGCGAGCTAAGCTCATTGTTGGTCGAGACGCCGGCGTATGTAACTATCAGACTTTCAATGCTTCCACCTGCCGGGTCGGGCAGTATCTTCACCCTGTTCGGGTCGAGCGACTGCATCATATCGGTTTGCGTCCTGTGTGCCGTTACCGACACTTCCCCAAGCTCAAACGATTTGTACGTCATTTTCAGGTTGATACGCATGTCGTTCGACAGATTCGGGATGATGCGCTCGGCTTTGTTGTAACCGATGCAAGTGAAAACGAGCGTAACAGAATCGCCTTTCTCAACCGTCAGAGAGTAAAAACCTTTCTCGTTGGTGGCTGTCCCGATGGCCGTCCCGCGCACGCGTACATTAACTAATTCAACAGGATTGCCGTCGTCATCGCGTACGTTTCCGAAAATTTTGACACGGCGACTGTCCTGCTGTGCATACGTTAATACACAGATATTCAATAAGATAATATATGTGAATGCTTTGAAAGCGACGCAAAAATTCATCTTTTTACTATTCATCATCATTTCTATAAACGTAAAAATCCCCCAAAGCGTATAATCGCGAACACTTTTTTCCTTATACATTATTAAAATAATATAAAAATTCCGTACCTTTGCGGTCGAAAATATAAAGAATATGGATTTTACGAAATTAAACGGCTTAATACCCGCTATCGTGCAGGACGCACAGACGGGCGTTGTGCTGATGCTGGGCTTTATGAACGAGGATGCGTATAATAAAACGCTTGAGACTG
>JAISTJ010000073.1 GCA_031272655.1 Tannerella sp. | reverse complement strand
TGGAAACAGATGACGATTATCCGAGCCAAAAAGTCTTTGGGACAGCATTTCCTCAAAGACCTTGGAGTTGCGAAGCGGACGGCAGAGACGCTTGCGGCTTATCGTGGCGTACCTGTCTTGGAGGTAGGCGCGGGGACGGGTGTGCTGACACGTTTCCTCATAGCAGAGGGGCATGACCTCTCGGTGGTGGAACTCGACGGCTTGTCGGTTGACGTCCTGCAGCGCGAGTTCCCGCAGTTACAGGGGCGTATCTATCACGAAGACTTCCTGAAAATGAACCTCAAAGAGGTGTATGGCGACAGAAAATTCTGTATAACAGGTAATTATCCTTACTATATTTCCTCTCAGATATTTTTCAAGGCATTGGACTACCGCGAGCAGGTGGTATGCTGTTCGGGCATGCTCCAGAAAGAGGTGGCAGAGCGGCTTGCGGCGGCTTCCGGCAAGAAGCCTTTCGGCATACTGAGCGCGCTGATACAGCCATGGTTCGATGTGGAATACCTCTTCACTGTCAGCGAGGAGGTGTTCGACCCTCCGCCTAAGGTGAAGAGCGCCGTAGTGCGGATGACGCGCAACAGTCGCACTATGCTCGGCTGCGACGAGGCGCTCTATAAGCAGGTGGTGAAGACAGCCTTCAATCAGAGGCGCAAGACCCTCCGCAACTCCCTCAAACCGCTGCTGACCAAAGACTGCCCCCTGCTGACGCAAAAAATCTTCGACCTCCGCCCCGAACAACTCTCTGTCGAGCAGTTTATTGACTTAACGTTGTTAATTAATACTCAACACGAAGACACGAAGATATGAAGACACGAAGTATATTTAAATAATCTTTCTGTCTTTCTGACTTTCTGCCTTCGTGTTAAAAAAACTAAAAAAAGATGATAGAAATTACGAAAGAATACATAGACGAACTGCAGAAGGTGATAGACGCCAAGGACGATGTCAAGGCGAAGAAGTTCCTCGACGACCTTCACCCTGCCGACATTGCCGAACTGTACCGCGAGATGACCCTCGAAGAGGCCATCTACCTCTATATGCTTATGGACGGCGAGAAAGCCGCCGACGTGCTGATGGAACTCGACGAGGACGACCGCCGCAAACTGCTCAAGGAACTGCCCTCGAAGGTGATAGCAGAGCGTTTCGTCAACGAGATGGATACCGACGATGCCGCCGAACTGATGCGCGACCTTGACGAAGAGCAGCAGGAAGAAATCCTGTCGCATATCGACGACGTTGAGCAGGCGGGCGACATCATTGACCTCCTCAAGTACGACGAAGACACCGCCGGCGGCTTGATGGGTACCGAGATGATTGTCGTCAACGAGAACTGGAGTATGCCGCAGTGCATCGAGGAGATGCGTAAACAGGCGGAAGAGGAAAGCCTCGACGAGATATATAATGTATATGTGGTGGATGACGACGAGCGGCTGCGGGGCGTGCTTCCGCTGCAGAAACTCGTTACAAGTCCTTCGGTATCAAAGGTTAAGCACGTCATGCAGCGCGACCCCGTCTCGGCGCAGGATAACGATTCGACCGAAGAGGTAGTGGAGATTATCACTAAGTACGACCTTGTGTCGCTGCCGGTAGTGGACAGCATAGGGCGGCTGCTTGGGCATATCACCGTCGATGACGTCATGGACGAGGTCAAGGAACGGCAGGAACGCGACTATCAGTTGGCTTCCGGTATATCGCAGGACGTCGAATCGTCCGACAACGTCTTCATTCAGACCATAGCGCGCCTCCCATGGCTTCTGCTCGGCATGATAGGCGGGCTGAGCAACTCGCGCATCCTCGGCGGTTTTGAGGCGGGCTTCGTCTCCAATCCCAAGATGGCGCTCTTCATACCGCTGATAGGCGGCACGGGCGGCAACGTAGGCACCCAGTCAGCCGCTATCGTCGTGCAGGGTCTCGCCAACAACACCCTCAAACAGGGACAGATTATCAAACAAGTGCTGAAAGAGACCTCCGTTTCACTCATCAATGCCGCCATTATCAGCCTTATATGCTTCACCTACAACTTCTTCACTCTCGGCGACCAGACCGTAACGCTCGCCGTATCCATCAGCCTCTTCGCCGTAGTGATGTTCGCCAGCACCTTCGGCACCTTCGTACCGCTGATATTGGACAAGTTCAAAATCAACCCCGCCATAGCCACCGGTCCGTTCATCTCAATCAGCAACGACATCATCGGGATGCTGATATACATGACTACCGTTGCGGCGCTCTTAGGATAATTTTTGATGTATGCAAACTACTGTGAAACAACGATTTAAAGCATTGAATTTGTCATGCGCAGGATGTGCGGCAAATGTGGAAAATGCTTTACGGCGTATAGAAGGGGTGGCAGGTGTCCGGGTCAATTTTGCGGACGCTTCGGCTGTGGTGGAGTACGATGCTGGCGTTGTCAGTCCGGAACAACTCCGGCAGGCAGTGCGTAGTGCGGGATATGACCTGATTGTTGAACAAACCGGAAGAACGGATGTTGAAGACAGTAGCGCCGACTACAAAAATAAATTGCAAACCGTTTTTGCATCTGTTCTTTCGGTTCTTATTGTTATTTTCGCCATGACGCCACATTTGATGCATCTGAAATGGGCGGGTTGGCTTATGGCGGCGCTGGCTGCTCCTGTCGTTTTCGTTTGTGGCGGGCGGTTTTTTGCGGGAGCATGGCGTTTAGCGCGGCATTGGGCTATGAATATGGATACTTTGGTTGCCCTCAGCGCCGGTACGGCTTATGTTTTCAGCCTGTTTAGCCTGCTGGTTCCGCAGTTCTGGACTTCACGCGGACTGCCGGTCAATATGTGGTTTGAAACGGCTGCTGTCATCGTTACTTTCATCCTGATCGGACGGCTGCTTGAAGACAGGGCAAAAAGAAAAACAACGTCCGCTATTCGCCAATTAATTGGTTTACAGCCAAATACGGCGACTGTAATCCTTACAGACGGGCAAACCGAAGAAATTTTGATTGACAAAATAAAGATAGGCGACTGTGTATTAGTGCGTTCGGGCGAAAAAATTCCCGTTGACGGTGTGATTAGCGAAGGGCGTTCGGCTATTGATGAAAGCATGATTACAGGCGAATCGCTGCCTGTTGACAAGGGTGCTGGCGACAAAGTTTTTGCCGGAACGGTCAATCAGGACGGCAGTTTTCGCTTTGTTGCAGAGAAAGTAGGCAGCGAGACTGTGTTGTCGCAAATCATCCGTATGGTGCGTTATGCTCAAAACAGCAAACCGCCGTTGCAACGTTTAGCCGACCGTTTAGTGGCTGTTTTTGTGCCTGTTGTGATTGTAATTGCCTGTGTATCAGCGGTTTTATGGTTGTGTTATGATAATGTCAATCCGGTTGTTCATGCCTTGTTGGCGTTTGTAACCGTGCTGATTGTCGCCTGCCCGTGCGCTTTGGGACTTGCCACTCCGACTGCCGTGATGGTTGGCGTTGGGCGCGGGGCAGCGTCGGGGATACTGTTTAAAGGTATGGACAGTCTTGAAAACTTGCGGAATATCAATACGTTAGTGATAGATAAAACAGGGACGTTGACCGAAGGAAAGCCGACGGTAACGGATTCCATATCAGGAAAAGAGGGTGATTTGCCGCATCATTGCGATATTCTTTATTCGATGGAAAAACACTCGACTCATCCGCTTTCAAAAGCATTAACGGACAGTCTTGCAGGCGCTAAACTGCTTGATAATATTGAAGTTGAGGCTGTTGCGGGGGCGGGGATTAAAGCCTGCTGCGACGGCAAACAGTATTTTGCAGGAAACAGTCTCCTGTTTCCCGCTTTGGATGAAGCGAGTGAAGAATGGAAGACCGCCCGCGAAGCTGAGGGTAAGACGGTTGTGATATTTGGGGAGGGTGAAAAAGTCCTCAAACTTTTTGCTTTAGCCGACTCAATAAAATCAATCTCGAAACAGGCTGTTAAACAGATAGTTGCAAACGGAATAGAAGTAATAATGGCATCCGGAGATAATCCTCAAACATCGGCGATGATAGCCAAAGCAGCAGGCATTGAGCATTTTTCGGCCGAGATGCTTCCGGAAGATAAAATGCTGTTAATCAGAAAAAAACAGCAAGAAGGCAAAAAAGTAGCGATGGTGGGCGACGGCGTCAACGACAGCGCCGCCCTTGCTGCGGCCGACGTCAGCATAGCGATGGGTAGCGGCAGCGATATAGCCATCGAAACGGCCGATCTTACGATAGTGTCGGGCGACCTGCGAAAAATCAGCGACGCCATCCGTCTATCGCGTGCAACAGTCCGTACGATCCGCCAAAATCTCTTTTGGGCGTTCATTTACAATGTGTTAGCGCTCCCGATAGCGGCAGGTGCGCTTTATCCGGTCTGCGGTTTCCTGCTTGACCCGATGATAGCCGGCGCTGCTATGGCGTTAAGCAGTTTCAGCGTAGTTACTAACAGCCTGAGGTTGAGGACGATAAAGATTTAACAAGACGATAAAACAAAGATTTTTTTCGCAGACAACAGTTTTTTGCTTTTTATTGATTACTTTTGCAGGCAAATATTTCATACGGCTATGAGAACAAACATTTTAACTTTGATGATTTTATGCGCCTTTGCGGCCGGTGTGAGCGGCAAGGTGAAAATCACGGTCAACGCAGGAAGCTATGACAGAGAGGATTGCATAGTGTCGGCAGACGTGTCGGCTTTGAACCCCGACGAAAAGTCGGATATAGCGCTTTTTGAGACAACGGGAAAGAAGAAACCCGTTGTCTGCCAGCTTATTACCGAACAGGGGCAACCACCGCGACTGTACTGGTTGCTTGACGGCAAGACCAAAGCCGGCGCGGTCAGGACTTTTTACGCCGAAAAGGTAAAAAAGAAAGTTCCGGCTTCAATAATGACCGTTGAAGATAACTCTAATGCATTGATACTTAAGCAGAACGGTAAAAATATTCTGCAATACAACTACGCTGTTGTTGAGCCGCCAGAAGGTGTGGACAAGGTTTTTCGCCGCAGCGGTTTTATCCATCCCGCATGGTCGCCTGCCGGAAACGTGCTGACCAACCTCAGCCCGAAAGACCATCGCCACCATTTCGGGATATGGAATCCGTGGACTAAACTTGAATATGACGGCGCAGAATACGATTTGTGGAATATCGGCGATAAGAAAGGCACTGTCCGCGCACGTAATATTGAAGCTACTTACAGCGGAGACGTCGTTGCCGGTTATATCGCTTCGCTTGACCATTGTATCTTTGCGCCTGCCGGAGAGAAGGTGATAATGAACGAGTTATGGAAAGTTAAGGCATTGAAATCGGGCGACGGGTTTCTATGGGATTTTGAGTCTGCGCTTCACCCTTCGACGTCCCTGCCGGTGCTTTTGAAGGAGTACCGTTATGCGGGATTCGGGTACAGGGCGACGCCGGAATGGACGAAAGAAAACTGCGAGATGTTTACTTCGGAAGGCAAGACTCGTCAGCAGATTGACGGCTCTACGGCACGGTGGATTTACATCACCGGCGCCACCAAAACAGGGCGTTCGGGGCTGCTTTTCCTCGGACATCCTTCCAATTACAACTTCCCCGAACCGTTGCGCATCTGGGACGAAAACGCCAATGACGGCAGGGGCGACGCATTCATCAACTTCGCCCCGACCAAAAACAAAGACTGGGAACTGAAAGCAGGCGAGGACTACTTGCTTCGCTACCGTGTTTTGGCTTACGAAGGCGAAATGACAGCTGAAAAAGCTAACCGCCTCTGGAACGATTTTGCATATCCGCCGACAGTTGTAACCAAAAAATAAATAGTTATGAGTAAATATGTTATAGGATTGGATTTCGGAAGTGATTCGGCTCGCGCTGTTGTTGTGAACGCAGAGAACGGTGAGCAGGTGGCTTCATCGGTGAAATATTATCCGCGGTGGATGGAAGGAAAATACTGCCAACCGCTTAAAAATCAGTATCGTCAGCATCCGCTTGATTACATTGAGACGCTGGAGGCTACCGTTAAAGAGGCTTTGGCGCTAAGTCCCTCAGGGACAGCGGAAAACGTTGTCGGATTGGCATTCGACACTACCGGCAGCACGCCCGCATTTACCGACGAGACGGGAACACCGTTAGCGTTACTGCCCGAATTTAAAGATAATCCCAATGCGATGTTCGTGTTGTGGAAAGACCATACGGCAGTTAGCGAAGCTGCTGAAATCAACAAACTTTGCGCCGAATGGGATCCGGATTATTCGTCATACGAAGGCGGCATTTATTCGTCGGAATGGCTGTGGGCTAAGGCTTTACACATATTGCGCGAAGATGAAGCCGTGCGCAGCAAGGCATATTCTATTGTGGAACATTGCGAATGGATGCCGGCACTGCTGACGGGCGTGAAGTCGTCTGCCGCGATTGTCCGCAGCCGTTGCGCCAACGGGCATAAAGCGATGTGGAATGCCAAATGGGGTGGGTTGCCGAGTGAGAAGTTTCTTACCGCGCTTGATCCGCTGTTGAAAGGCTATCGCGCAAGACTTTTTACCGATACCGAAACTGCCGACAAACCGGTTGGTGTTTTGACTAAGGAATGGGCTGACAGACTGGGACTTACGACAAAAGTTGTAGTTGCCGGAGGCGCTTTTGACTGCCATTTCGGCGCTGTAGGCGCGGGAATCACCCCCTACACGCTTGTCCGCATCATCGGCACATCAACCTGCGACGTGATGGTTGCAAGTTACGAAGAAATCGGCGACAAACTGATACGCGGCATCTGCGGTCAGGTTGACGGCTCCGTTATTCCGGGCATGATAGGGTTGGAAGCGGGACAATCGGCTTTCGGCGATGTTTATGCGTGGTTTCGCCGTGTGCTTGAATTTCCGTTGAAAAATATTTTGTCGAAAACTTCAATAGTGGACGCCGCAACAAAGGCAAAACTTATTGAAGAGGCATGCGAGAGCATCATTCCGGCGCTTACTGCCGAAGCGGAAAAAATTGCGATAACCGAAAGTGCGGTTATTGCTACCGACTGGATAAACGGACGACGTACACCCGACGCCAACCAACTGTTGAAAGGCGCCATTGACGGATTGACGCTCGGCAGCGATGCACCTGCCATCTTCCGCGCTCTTGTGGAGGCGACGGCTTTCGGATCGCGCGCCATAGTAGAACGATTTGTCAGCGAAGGCGTAAGGATTGACAATGTAACGGGCATCGGGGGTATAGCTCTGAAGTCGCCTTTTGTGATGCAGACTCTCAGCGACGTACTTAACATGCCGATAAAAGTGTGCCGTACCGACCAAGCCTGCGCGCTCGGCGCCGCCATGTTTGCCGCCACAGCAGCAGGCGTTTACGGCAAAGTGGAAGACGCACAAAAAGCAATGTCGTCAGGTTTTGCAAAAGAATACGTCCCCAATCAGGATAATGCTCGTATTTACAGTGAGTTATATAAAAAATACCTGCAACTCGGCACATTCACCGAATCGCAGACAGTAAAATAATTTTAATGAAAAGAGTAGCAATACAAGGTATTAAAGGCTCGTACCACGATGTGGCGGCGAGAAGTTACTTCGAAGGAGAAGATATAGAAATCATTGGTTGTGAGAATTTTAAGGAAGTTACTGCGCAAATAAGGCAGGAACCGTCCGTCATCGGCATGATGGCAATAGAGAACACCATCGCCGGCAGTCTGCTGCAGAACCACGAACTCATCAGGCTCGGAGGCTGCCAGATTATCGGCGAATATAAGATGAGGATTTCACACACGCTGTCGGCGCTGCCTGGTACTAAACTGTCGGATATTAAGGAAGTTAATTCGCACCAGATAGCGCTTATGCAGTGTGGAGACTTCCTTGACTCGTTGCGGGGCGTGCGGCGTGTGGAGATGGAAGATACCGCCCAGAGCGCCAAGTGGATAGCCGACGAGAAGATGGCGGGGCATGCGGCGGTTTGCGGCAAACTTGCTGCCGAGATTTACGGCTTGGAAGTACTTGCAGAGGGCATTGAGACAAACAAGCGCAATTTCACGCGCTTCCTCGCCCTGTCAGACCCGTGGTATGCCGAAGAACGCCTGAAGGGGAAGCAGAAGAACAAAGCCTCGATAGTGTTTGTAGTGCCTCACAGCGCCGGCAGCCTCTCTAAAGTGCTGACTATATTGTCGTTCTACGACATGAACCTGTCGAAAATACAATCCCTGCCTATCATCGGGCGCGAGTGGGAGTATCTGTTCTACGCCGACCTTGTGTTCAACGACTACACCCGCTACAAGCAGTCGCTCGACGCTATCATGCCTCTTACGAAAGACCTGAAAATTCTGGGCGAGTATGAAGAAGGAAAGCAGAACGTTTGAAGCCCGTCCGGCAGAGCGCATCGGTACGGTAGAGGAATATTACTTCTCGCGCAAGTTGAAGGAAGTAGCCGCCATGAACGCCGCCGGATTGGATGTTATAAACCTCGGCGTAGGCAGCCCCGACCTGCCGCCTTCCGGCGCTGCTATCAATACGTTTATAAAGGAAGTGCAACGTCCCGACGTGCATGGCTACCAGCCTTACGTCGGTATTCCGGCGTTGCGCGAAGCGTTTGCCGAGTGGTACAAGCGGTGGTTTGGCGTAGCGCTCGACCCTGCGAAAGAGATACAGCCGCTTATAGGCTCGAAAGAGGGCATACTGCATATCTCAATGGCGTTTCTCAACGAGGGCGACGGCGTACTCGTGCCTAATCCGGGCTACCCTACTTATACCTCCGTCAGCCGTCTTGTGGGCGCCGATATAGTGCAGTATATGTTAGATGAAACGAGAGGGTGGACGCCTGATTTTGAGGCTATTGAGGCTGCTTTGGAGGCGCGCGCCGCTAAGGGTCTGAAGCCCGTCAAACTGATGTGGGCAAACTATCCGAACATGCCGACCGGCGCGGACGCAAGCGACGAGTTGTTTCATGCGCTTGTGGACTTCGGACGGCGACACAACATTATAATATGTAACGACAATCCCTACAGTTTCATCCTCAACCCGCGTCCGCGCAGCATTCTGGCGGTGGAAGGCGCAAAAGACTGCTGTATAGAACTCAATTCCATGAGCAAGGCGCATAACATGCCGGGCTGGCGTATGGCTATGCTGGCTTCCAATGCGCAGTTCGTGGAGTGGATTTTGAGGGTGAAGAGCAATGTCGATTCGGGACAGTTTCGCCCTATGCAAACTGCTGTCGTGGAGGCGCTTAAAGCCGGGCAGGAATGGTACGACGCTATGAACGAGGTCTATAGGCGCCGTCGCGATGTTGCGGGCAAGATAATGAACGCGCTGGGATGTACTTTCGCGCCGCAGCAGGTTGGGATGTTCCTCTGGGGGCGGATTTCGGATTTTAGATTTCGGAATTTAGATTTAGAATTTCAGAATTTAGATTTTAGATTTCAGAAGGGGGTAACGCAGGAAGCGCTATCGCCGGGGCAAAGCCTGTCGGAAGTTCTTGCCGACAAAGTTTTACACGACGCTAAGGTTTTTATCACCCCCGGCTGTATCTTCGGCAGCACCGGCGACAGCTACATCCGCCTGTCTCTTTGCTGCAAAGAAGATGTTTTGGAAAAAGCCCTCGAACGAATAAAGAAAAATATTTTTTAAAAGAATCTTTATTTTTTTGTCATTCTTTTGTAATTTTGCAACGCTATTTAAAAGAAAAATAAATGAGCGCACATACACCATTTCTTGTATTTTCGGGCACAAAGACCCGTTATTTAGCAGAGAGAATCTGCAATTCACTTGGCTGTCCGCTGGGGCAGATGAACATTCAGTATTTTGCCGACGGCGAATTTTCGGTTTCTTACGAAGAATCCATTCGCGGCAGGGACGTCTTTCTTGTGCAATCAACGTTTCCGTCGTCCGACAACCTGATGGAGCTGCTTCTGATGATTGACGCCGCCAAGCGCGCTTCGGCTCACTCCATCATCGCCGTGATACCGTATTTCGGCTGGGCGCGGCAGGATCGCAAAGATAAACCCCGCGTTTCCATCGGCGCTAAATTAGTTGCCGACCTGCTCGGTGTTGCGGGCATTAACCGCGTGATTACCATGGACTTACATGCCGATCAGATTCAGGGTTTCTTTGATGTTCCCGTTGACCATCTCTATGCTTCGTCGGTCTTTCTTGAATATATCAAGTCGCAATTGCCGCTTGAGAACCTGATAATGGCGACGCCCGACGTGGGAGGAACCAAACGGGCAAGCAGTTACTCCAAATACCTTGGTATTCCGATGGTTATATGCCACAAGACACGTCAGAAAGCCAATGAGGTGGCTGAAATGCGCATCATCGGCGAGGTTGAAGACAAAGACGTGCTTTTGGTGGACGACATTGTTGATACGGCAGGCACTATCACCAAAGCCGCCGATTTGATGATGCTCAACGGCGCCCGTTCGGTGCGCGCCATGGTCAGCCATGCCGTCATGTCCGACCCTGCAACGTTGCGCGTTGACCAGTCTGCGCTTAAGGAAATGATTTTCACCGACTCGATACCTTACACACGGAAGATTGAGAAAGTAACCGTAATATCGGTCGCCGACATGTTCGCCGAAGCTATCCGCCGCGTCTGCCGCGACGAATCAATCAGTTCTCTTTATACAATTAAATAATAGCCCCGCTCCCGAAGCAAAGTTTCCGTTCGCCGTCGTAAACGACGGCGAACTGCCCTGCAGCTATGCCTTGAATGTCTTTCTCGCTTTCGATGGTGTAAATATCGCCGTTGCGGGTTAGCAGACCCCTTGTAAATTCAGGAGTGTGGCGTATTTTGAACGTTATTTCCTTTGCATCCGTGAACTCGCCCCAAACATCTTCGGTGATGAAGTGAAAGTCCTGAATATTAATTGTTTTGCCATATTGGGTTGCAGGGTCGTAACCGTTGGAAACGTATATTATATTGTTTTCAATGTCTTTTTTGACGGCAAACCATGGTCCGCCGCTCATTCCCAGACCTTTACGCTGACCGATAGTATGAAACCAGTATCCGTTATGTTTGCCGATCACTTTACCTGTCTCATATTCAATGATATCGCCCTCGCGTTTGCCGAGATACCGCTCTATGAAGCTGTTGTAGTTGATTTTTCCGAGGAAGCATATCCCCTGACTGTCTTTGCGGCGGGCGCTTGGCAGATCGTTTTCGGCAGCAATTCGCCGCACCTCGCTTTTCATCATCCCGCCTATCGGGAACATTAGTTTAGATACCTGAATATCAGTTAGTTGAGCGAGAAAATCAGTCTGGTCTTTTACGGGGTCTTTTGCCGTTGAGAGCCATATTTTACCATCGAGAAGCGTGGTAGTGGCGTAATGACCTGTCGCCGTGCGGTCAAAATCCTTGCCCCAGCGCTCCTCGAAACAACCGAACTTAATATAGCGGTTGCACATCACGTCGGGATTTGGCGTAAGTCCGCGCTTGACCGCATCAATAGTGTAGCTTACCACTTTTTCCCAATATTCTTGATGCAAGGATACGACCTCCATTCGGCAACCGTATTTCTTTGCTATATAAGTAGTTATCTCAATATCTTCTTCAGCAGGACAGTCTATGTAGCCGTCCTTATCTTCCATTCCGATACGGATGTAAAAGATTGTCGGCTCGTAGCCCGCCTCTTTTAGCAAATGCACCACGACCGAACTGTCAACCCCGCCCGAAACTAACGCTGCTATGTTCATTTGAGTACAAAGGTAAACATTTTTATTGAAATTTTTTCATGAAGAAAAATTTTTACAAAAAAAATTTATATCTTTGTCGTGTAAAATTTTCTTTTAAAACTGGAATATGAATTCATTGCATACCGAAAAGGACGCGCTTAAAAAGGCATTCTCAGAGTATTTGAAGAACAGGAAACTAAGACACACAGCGGAAAGGGACGCTATCTTCAAGAATGTAGCGCTTAAAAAAGAGCCGTTTACGCTTGATAGTGTTCATCAACAGCTTGAAGATGAGAACTTTCATGTTAGTCGCGCTTCCGTTTACAACACTATGGAACTGCTGCTTGACGCGAAGATAGTTGTACGCCGCAGGTTCGAGAACGGCGTCGTACAGTACGAACTCAGGAGCGCTGCCGAAGAGCAGGTTTATTTAATCTGTACGGAGTGCAACAAAGTGCGCAAATTCAGGGACGAGAGCCTCGACGAGTTCTTCAAACGCTACAAGACGCCGAAGTTCTACCCCGAATATTTCTCGCTGTATTTCTACGGCATATGTTCAAGATGCAAGTATTGTGTTAATAATAAGGATATTAAATCAAAGAAAAAAACTATAGACAAGAAATGAAGAAAGTAGATGTTTTATTAGGCTTACAGTGGGGTGATGAGGGCAAAGGCAAGGTCGTGGATGTATTAACGCCCCGCTATGATGTGGTAACAAGGTTCCAAGGCGGTCCGAATGCAGGACATACGCTTGAGTTTGAGGGAAATAAGTATATCCTCCGCTCCATTCCATCAGGGATCTTTCAGGGTGGGAAAATCAACATCATCGGCAACGGCGTAGTGCTTGACCCCGTGTTGTTTAAGGAAGAAGCCGTCAGCCTTGCGGCAGGCGGCACTGACCTCACCGACCGCCTGCTCATATCCAAGAAGGCGCACCTGATAATGCCTACGCACCGCGTCCTTGACGCCGCCAACGAGGCTGCCAAAGGCACGGGCAAGATTGGTACCACAGGCAAGGGCATTGGTCCCGCATATACCGATAAGATAAGTCGTAACGGATTGAGAGTCGGGGATTTACTGCATGATTTCGACCGCAAATACGCCGCCGCGCGCCTGCGGCACGAGAACCAGCTCCGCGCCATGAACTACAGTTACAACATCGCCGAGAGCGAACGTCAATGGTTCAAAGCGCTCGAATACCTTAAAAACTTCCAACTAATTGATAGTGAGCATGTTATCAATGAATATCTTGCTGAGGACAAGTCTATCCTCGCCGAGGGTGCACAAGGAACGATGCTCGACATTGATTTCGGTTCATATCCATTTGTTACCTCGTCCAATACCATCTGTGCCGGCTGTTGCACCGGTCTGGGCGTCGCTCCGCGCAATATCGGCGAGGTCTATGGCATTTTTAAAGCATATTGTACGCGCGTAGGGGCGGGTCCGTTTCCTACCGAGCAGTTTGACGAGACCGGAGAACTGCTCTGCTCCCGTGGCAACGAGTACGGCTCCGTTACGGGTCGCAAACGTCGCTGCGGGTGGATAGATCTTGTGGCGTTGCGCTATGCCATTATGATTAACGGCGTTACGAAACTGATAATGATGAAAAGCGACGTCCTTGACGTACTGCCTACAATCAAAGCATGCATTGCCTATCGTATTGATGGCGAGGAAGTTACGCATTTTCCGTTTGATGTGGCAGACGCCGCCATTGAGCCGGTTTATACGGAGATTGACGGTTGGCAGACCGACCTTAGCCGCATGAAGAGCGAGGATGAGTTTCCCGAAGAATTTAACGCCTATCTTGCTTTCCTCGAAGAGGAGCTGCAGACGCCGATAGTCATTGTGTCGGTGGGACCCGACAGGGAACAGACGATTGAACGGTATTGATGAGATTGCTTCACTGCGTTCGCAATGACGGGAGGGTTACTGCGTTTTTTGTTCCGTCATTGCGAGGTTTTTCGTCATTGCAAGGTCGCAAACCTAAAAAATACCCTTATCGCTTTGCACAAAAGCGATAAGGGCAAAAAATTATGAAAAACAAAACTATGCTAATTCAAATTCAGAGTTTCGGTCCCGCTGCCACGAGCGCTTTGCCGGTGTCGTTGCCGGTGAACTTGGCGAAGTTCTTTATGAAGCGTCCGGCGAGGTCTTGCGCTTTGGTCTCCCATGCGGAGGCGTCGGCGTAGGTGTCGCGCGGGTCGAGGATGGCGGGGTCAACGCCCGGAAGCGCTGTCGGCACTTCAAAGTCGAAGTACGGTATCTTCTTAGTCGGGGCTTTGTCGATGCTGCCGTCTAAGATAGCGTCGATGATGCCGCGGGTGTCTTTGATAGAGATACGTTTGCCGCTGCCGTTCCAGCCGGTGTTCACCAAGTATGCCTTAGCGCCCGATTTCTTCATCTTCTTAACCAATTCTTCGCCGTATTTGGTGGGGTGCAGCGAGAGGAAAGCGGCGCCGAAGCAAGCCGAGAAAGTTGGGGTAGGCTCGGTGATACCGCGCTCTGTGCCGGCAAGTTTAGCCGTGAAGCCGCTGAGGAAGTAGTACTGCGTCTGTTCGGGGGTGAGGATGGAAACGGGGGGCAGCACTCCGAAAGCGTCTGCCGAAAGGAAGATGACCTTCTCTGCCGGACCGGCTTTCGATACGGGCTTTACGATGTTTGTGATATGGTTGATGGGATACGAGACGCGGGTGTTCTCCGTAACCGATTTGTCGGCGAAGTCTATCTTGCCGTTAGCGTCAACGGTAACGTTTTCGAGCAGCGCGTCGCGGCGTATGGCGTTGTAGATGTCGGGTTCGGCTTCCTTAGAGAGGTTGATGACCTTGGCGTAGCAGCCGCCCTCGAAGTTGAACACGCCCTCGTCGTCCCATCCATGCTCGTCGTCGCCGATAAGCAGACGTTTCGGGTCGGTAGAAAGCGTAGTCTTGCCGGTGCCTGAGAGACCGAAGAAAATCGCCGTGTTCTTGCCCTCCATGTCGGTGTTAGCCGAGCAGTGCATAGAGGCGATGCCCTTGAGCGGCAGCAGGTAGTTCATGTACGAGAACATGCCTTTCTTCATCTCGCCGCCGTACCATGTGTTCAGTATTATCTGAATTTTCTCGGTGAGGTTGAAGACGACGGCTGTTTCGGAGTTCAAGCCGAGCGCTTTGTAGTCGTCAACCTTCGCTTTGGAGGCGTTCATAATGACGAAGTCCGGCTCTCCGAAGGCTTCGAGTTCGGCTTCGGTAGGGCGGATGAACATGTTAGTAACGAAATGCGCCTGCCATGCTACTTCCATGATGAAGCGCAGTTTGAGGCGTGTGTTCTCGTTAGCGCCGCAGAAAGCGTCCACCACATACAGTTTCTTGTCTGACAACTCTTTGGTTGCCAACTTTTTAAGTTCAGCCCACGTTTCTTTGGTAACGGGCTTGTTGTCGTTTTTGTACTCGTCGGACGTCCACCACACGGTGTCTTTGCTTGTTTCGTCCATGACGAAGAATTTGTCTTTCGGCGAGCGCCCTGTATAAACGCCGGTCATAACGTTGACCGCGCCGAGTTCCGTAACCTGTCCTTTTTCAAACCCTTCAAGTCCGGGCTTGATTTCTTCCTGATACAAGGCGTCAAAGGAGGGATTGTAAACTATCTCTTT